>JALZIX010000050.1 GCA_030860025.1 Actinomycetota bacterium | reverse complement strand
TGCGTCGGGCCCAGACTCCCCAGGGCTTCGAGCGGGATCTACTGGTACGAGCTCTGGATCAGGCAAGCCGCGCTGGGCAGGAGGTAACCGACGACGCGGCAGCCGTTGCCGCGCTGGGGGTGCCCGTAAGGACCGTTCCCGGGGATGAACGCGGTCTCAAGATCACCACCCCTGCCGACCTGGTCGTCGCCGAAGCGCTCCTGGCCGCCGGCTGACAGGATTCGCGCTGTGACCCCACCGAATAGCGCCCTCTGGGACGTTATGCGCATAACGTCCCAGGAATCGGCCATCTTTCGGGACGTTATGCGCACAACGTCCCAGATTCGGGCCTCCAGGTGGGACGTTATGCGCATAACGTCCGGACAATCAGGGCGGCGTCGGTGATGCGGGTGGGTCTCGGCGTCGATGTGCATCCGATCGAAGTCGGGCGGCTGTGTGCCCTTGCCGGTTTGATCTGGCCAGGCGAGGACGGCTGTGCAGGCCACTCCGACGGGGATGTCGCCGCTCATGCCCTGGTCGATGCGCTGCTGTCGGCCGCGGGGTGGGGAGATCTAGGCGAGGTGTTCGGAACCGCCGGTTCCCGCTGGGCCGGCGCCAGCGGGCTGGAACTCCTCGAGGAAACGATGACCAGGCTCAGAGCCGATGGCTGGCAGGTCGCCAATGCAGTTGTCCAGGTGATCGGCAACACCCCGCGGATCGCAGCCCGTCGCGACGAGGCCCAGGCAGCGTTGTCGGCCGTACTCGAAGCGCCGGTCACGGTGTCCGCGACGACCACTGACGGCCTCGGGCTGACCGGGCGGGGGGAAGGGCGCGCCGCGATGGCAACGGCGCTGCTCGTACCGCGTCCGTAGACTCGCCGGGTGCCTCTGCGTCTGTACGACTCCGCCACACGGCAGATTCGCGACTTCGATCCGGTCCACCCGGGCAAGGCCGGGATCTACCACTGTGGGCTGACCGTGCAGGGCCCCCCGCACATCGGGCATATCCGCAAGGAGGTCGTGTTCGACGTCCTGCGCCGGTGGATGGAGCACAGCGGGTACGAGGTCACCGTCGTCGCGAACCTCACCGACATTGACGACAAGATTCTTGAGAAGGCCGGCGCCGCCGGTCACGAGTGGTGGGCTCTGGCGTACGCGAACGAACGCGCCCTGCACGCTGCCTATGACGCGTTGGGCTGCCGGGCGCCGACGTACGAACCACGTGCCACGGGCCATATCCCCGAAATGATCGAGATGATCGACGTCCTGATCGACGCTGGTCACGCGTATCCGGCGAACGACGGGTCGGGTGACGTCTACTTCGACGTCCGGTCCTGGCCGTCGTACGGGGAACTGTCCGGGCAGCGCCTCGACGACATGGAGGCCGCCGCCGACGCCGATCCGCGCGGCAAGCGCGATCCCCGCGACTTCGCGCTGTGGAAGGGCACCAAGCCGGACGAGCCCGCGACCGCCTCCTGGGCGACTCCCTGGGGTCGCGGCCGTCCGGGCTGGCACCTGGAGTGCTCGGCCATGGCCGGTAAATATCTAGGCGATGAGTTCGACATCCATGGCGGCGGCCTGGACCTGCGCTTCCCGCATCACGAGAACGAACTCGCCCAGTCCCGAGCCGCCGGCCGCCCGTTCGCGCGGGTCTGGATGCACAACGCGATGCTCAACCTGACCGGCGAGAAGATGAGCAAATCGGTGGGCAATGCTCTGTTGGTCAGCGAAGTGATCAAGCGGGTACGCCCGGCCGCCTTGCGCTATTACCTTGTCGCGCCGCACTACCGCTCGGTCGTTGAGTTCTCCGAGAGCGCGCTCGAGGAGGCGGCGACGGCGTACCGGCGGATCGAGAATTTTGTGACCCGCGCGGCCGAACGGGTTGGAGCGGATGCCGGCTCAGCGGTGGTGTGCGCCGACTTCGCCGCCGCGATGGACGACGACCTTGGTACGCCCACCGCGATGGCCAGCGTCCACGACATCGTTAGGAGCGGCAACGCGGCTCTTGCCGCCGGGGACGATGCACAGGTGCGCGGCAGTTTGGGCTCGGTACGCGCGATGCTCGGGATCCTTGGTCTCGACCCGCTGTCCGAGCCGTGGGTCAGCGGAAGCGCCGGCTCGGGCGGCGGGACCTCGGCGGCCGGGGCCGTTGATGTTCTGGTGGAGGCGCTGCTCGAGCAGCGGGCCGCTGCTAGGGCACGGAAGGACTTCGCCGCTTCCGATGCGATCCGCGATCAGTTGACTGCCGCCGGTGTTGCCGTCGAGGACACTGCCGAGGGCAGCAGATGGGTGGTCCGGGCGTGAGCCCGGCCCCCAGCCGCAAGCCGGGCAAGCGCACGGCGGCACAGTCCAAGAAGAAGGGTCCTTCGGCCGGTACGGGCGGGCACGGACGGCGGAAGTTATCCGGCCGGAAACCCACGCCCAAGGCCGAAGACCGCACGAACCATCCAGCAGCACGCCGCGCGGAGGCGATCCAACGTCGCGAAGAGGTCGCTCGGCAGCGCGCTCGCAGGGCCGCGGACGCACCGGAGCTCTTGCTCGGGCGCAACCCGGTGCTGGAGGCGCTGCGGGCCAAGATCCCGGCGCTCGCTCTGATCGTGACGACCGGTATGGATGTCGACGACCGGGTCAACGAGTCGATCAGGACCGCTGCCGACCGCGGGATCGCGCTGCAGGAGATCGGCCGTCCCGAACTGGATCGGATGACGCACGGGGCCCTGCACCAGGGGATCGCGCTGCAGGTTCCGCCGTACGCCTACGCGCATCCGGACGACCTGCTCGTACACGCCCATCATTCCGGTCGACCGGCCCTGATCGTGGCTCTCGATGGAGTCACCGATCCGCGCAACCTCGGGGCGATCGTACGGTCGGCTGCGGCCTTCGGAGCCCACGGGGTTGTGGTGCCGCAACGGCGTTCGGTCGGAATGACGGCTTCAGCCTGGCGTACCAGCGCCGGAGCCGCCGCCCGAGTCCCCGTTGCCCGGGCAGTCAATCTCGGTCGCGCGTTGGCGTCGTATCAGAAGGCCGGCTTGACCACGGTCGGACTGGACGCCTCGGGTGAGCACGTCATCGACGAACTTGACCTAGGCGATCAGCCGTTGGTCCTCGTGCTCGGCGGAGAGGGCTCCGGGCTGACGCGGCTGGTCCGCGAGGGCTGTGACTACGTGGCCCGGATCCCGATCGCCTCCAACACCGAATCGCTCAACGTCAGCGTGGCGGCCGGTATCGCCCTGGCCGGCATCGGCCGCATCCGGCGCTGACCGCACTTTCTCCGGAGAATGTCACTTCTGGGGCGCGCACGACTCAGGTCAGGATCTGGCTCACGGTGTAGATCGTCAGACCGGCCAGGGCGCCGACAACCGTCCCGTTGATCCGGATGAACTGAAGATCGCGGCCGACCTGGAGTTCGATCCGGCGACTCGTCTCGTCGGTGTCCCAGCGAGCGACGGTGCCGCTGATCAGGTCGGCGATGTCCTGGGCGTAGTTGTGCACGACGTACCCGATCGCGGTCTGGATCCAGCCCTCGACCTTGGCGCGTAGGTCGGCGTCCTCGCGCAGCGACTCCCCGATATGGGAGATGCTGGCTTCCAGGCGTTGGCGCAGTTCGGAGTTCGGGTCCGTGCCCGCATCCACCAGGCCTGATTTGATGTTCTGCCACAGCGATCCGGACCAGTCCCGTACGGCCGGGTGGTCCAGGAGTTCTTCCTTGATCACCTCGACTCTGGCGGCGGTGGCGGGGTCGTTCTTCAGCGCCGAGATATAGGCACGCAGTCGTACGTCGAGGGCCCGGCGCAGTTCGTGCTCGTCGTCCTTCGCCACGTTGTCGAGGAAGCTCTGCAGTGCCTTGAACCCGCGCTGGAAGACCCGGTCATCGAGCCAGTCCGGTACCCACTCGGGGCTCTCGTCGCCCAGCGCGTTGCGCAGGACGATCCGGTTCTCGTCGAGAAACCGGCTCAACCCACGCAGCGCCGCCGTCAACAGGGTCTGGTGATGGCCGCCCTCTACGGCCAGGGTGAGCACCTTGGCCAGCGCCGGAGCGGCCGGAGTCTCGCGCAGCCCTCGCTCGACCATCTGGCTGATCGCCGGTTGGATGTCCTCGTCCCGCAGGACGGTGCTGATGCCGGCCATTGCCGCGCCGACGCTGTTGCCGACCTTGCGCGCCTGGCCGGGCTGGCCGAGCCACTCACCGATCCGGGTGGGTACGTCCAGGCTGTGGATCTTGTCCTGGAGCACGGGTTCGGTCAGGAAGTTTTCCTGGATGAACGTGCCCAGGCTCGCCCCGATCTGATCCTTCTTGTTCGGGATGATTGCGGTATGCGGGATGGGGATCCCGAGCGGATGGCGAAACAGCGCAGTGACGGCGAACCAGTCCGCCAGCGCGCCGATCATCGATGCTTCGGCGGTCGCCTTGAGGTATCCGACCCACGCGCCGTTGTCCTCGCCGAGGTAGAGGCAGAAGAGAAAGATCAGCGCCGCCAGGATCAGGAGCCCGGTGGCTCGCCACTTCATCCGGGACAGATCGCGGGCTCGAGCGGCATCGTCGAGGCCGGTGGCGATCAAGGAAGCGACGGGCGCTGATCTCGGCGGGGCGGTCACCCTCACGAGCGTAGGCGGCACCACGCAACGCTCGCCGCCCGCTGGCTGGCTCTCCGTTGCCCCTCCCGGTGGTGATCTTGACGAAAATGTCGGTTCAGCGGCCCAATCCGGCCCGCCAACTGACATTTTCGTCAAGATCACGGGGGAAGCGGCCGACGCCTCGTGGTGTGAAGACCAGCAAGACAACAGCGGTTACTGTGTGTATGCCACGCGATCACGGGAAGGCAGAATGAAGGTCGAGATCTGGTCAGACGTGGTCTGCCCGTGGTGCTACATCGGAAAGCAGCGCTTCGACGCGGCCCTGGCGCGCTTCGCGCACAGCGATGAGATCGACGTCATCTGGAAGAGCTTCGAACTCGACCCGACCGCCCGCACGCAATCGGCTGCCAGCGACGAAGGTGTCGACGGTGACTATGCCGACCGCTTGGCCCGCAAGTACGGCACCACCCGCGATTCAGCTCAGGAGATGCTCGACTCGATGACGGCCGCTGCAGCGGCGGAGGGCATTGACTTCAGGTTCGACAAGGCCATCAGAGCCAACACGTTCGACGCTCACCGGGTCATCCACCTCGCCGGGGACCGCGGCGTGCAGGGCGCGGTCAAGGAGCGCCTGCTGCGCGCCTACTTCACCGAGGGGGAGGCCATCGGCGACAGAGCGGTACTTGCCCGGCTCGGCGCGGAGGCCGGCCTCGATGCGGACGAGGTCCGTCAGGTTCTGGAGGAGCAGAGGTATGCCGACGCCGTACGAGCCGACGAGGCAGAGGCGGCGCGGTTGGGCGTCAGCGCCGTTCCGTTCTTCGTCGTCGACCGCATGTACGGCATCGCCGGTGCCCGGTCAGCCGACCAGATCCTCG
>JALZIX010000294.1 GCA_030860025.1 Actinomycetota bacterium | reverse complement strand
CCTGCTTGGGCACCGAGTCGGTTGTCATGATCGCCTCGGCGGCGCGGGGCCCGCCATCGGTGGACAGTTCCTTGACCGCCGCGGTGATTCCGGACAGGAGTTCGGGCATCGGCAGGCGCAACCCGATCAGACCAGTCGAGGCGACGGCGACATCTATCGCTCCCATGTCCAACTCGCCGGCCACGTGCTCGGCCGTGTGGTGGGTGTCGCCGAAGCCGTCCGAGCCGGTGCAGGCATTCGCGCCGCCGGAGTTCAGAACCACCGCACGCAGCTGCCCGGTGGCGAGGACCTGCTCGCACCACAGCACGGGCGCGGCCCGGACCCGGTTGCGGGTGAACACGCCAGCCGCACTCGTGGACGGGCCGTCGTTGACCACAAGAGCGACATCGAGGCCGCCAGATGATTTCAGTCCGGCGGCAACTCCGGCTGCCCGAAAGCCCTGCGGCGAGGTGACCGTCATGGGGCGAGTCCCAAGATCGGCAGACCAAGGGTTTCGGGCAGTCCCAGGGCGAGGTTGGCGCTCTGGATGGCCGCACCGGCCGTGCCCTTGGCGAGGTTGTCCAAGGCCGCCACTACGACCAGACGTCCCGCGTCGGCATCGACGGCAACTTGGAGGTGTACGCAGTTCGAGCCGAGAACCGCGGCTGTGGAGGGCCAACTCCCGCCCGGCAGCAGGGTGACGAACGGCTCATCGGCGTACGCCTTCTCGTACACCGACGTGGCCGTGGCTGCATCAACGTCGCCGACGAGTGGCGCGCTGCAGGTCGCGAGGATGCCGCGAGACATCGGGGCGAGTACGGGAGTGAAGGACACCCGTACCCCGGTACGTGCGGCCGCGCTCAGCTGCTCGGTCATCTCGGGGGTGTGTCGGTGGGTTCCCCCGACGCCGTACGCGCTGACTGCACCCATGACCTCGCTGCCCAGCAGAGTGGTAGCCGCCTTCCGCCCGGCCCCGGAAGTACCGCTGGCGGCGACGATGACGACCTCGGGTGTCACGAGGCCGGCGTCGAGCGCGGGGGCAAGGGCGAGGATGGCTGCGGTCGGGTAACACCCGGGTACCGCGATCCGCCGAGCGCCGATCAATTCGTCGCGGGCACCGGGAAGCTCCGGCAATCCGTACGGCCAGACCGGCGCGTGCGAACCGCCGTACCAACGCTCCCAATCAGCGGTGTTGGACAGCCGGTGATCAGCGCCCAGATCGATGACCAGCGTGTCCGGCGTGAGCGCGGCGGATAGTTCGGCCGAGTGCCCGTGCGGCAGTCCGAGAAAGACCACATCATGGCCGCCCAGCGTTGACGGGTCGGTGGGCGCCAGAACGTACTCGCCGAGCCCGTACAGGTGTGGGTGGTGGGCGCTGAGCAGCTCACCCGCCGAGGAGTCGGCGCAGACCGTCCGCAGTGTGATCGACGGATGCGCGTCCAACAGGCGGCAGAGCTCGCCACCGGCATACCCGGAAGCCCCGGCCACGGCTGCGGTGAAGGACGCTTCGCTAATCGACACGTTGCATATTATGCACCATGTTGAATCTCTATGCAGCGGGGGTCGGTGATTAGGGCTGCGGTGGGCTCCGTTGCGGGCCAGGTACCGGCGGGAGGGTGCTGCCCGGTGGCGGCGATTGTGGCTTCGGTTCGTGCGGCGGGGCGTAGCTGGCTTGCTCAGCCGGTCCGGCATCTCGGGCGCCAGGTGCGCGCCGGCGAGGTTCGGGCCTGGTGGGCCGTACGGACTCCGAACGGCGGAACCGCGTACCGATCGTGATCAGGAGCAGCACCACCCCGGAAGCGATGAAGTAGTTCCGCGGCGCGACCTCGTCGGCGAAGTCCAAGAGAAACGGAGCAGCGATCAGGAACAGGGAGAGCACGTAGAGCATCACCACGTGCAGGAGGACGGGCAACTGGTTCACCAGGCTGACCGGTCCCTCGCTGACCGCGGCCAGGATGAGGATGAGTACCCCGACCGCCACCGACATCCCCGTCGCGGCGCCGGACTTGAAGTCGAAAAGGAACGGGGCGGCGATGAACAGGACACCGAAGGCGTATTCGAGGATTCCGTGCACAAACCGCGGAATTGGACCGTCACGAAGCATGGCTTCACCGTAGTCGTTGGACCGCGTCCTTCCTTGGCACCGCGGCCAAGGCTCTTCAGGCTTGCCGGAGCAGGCCGATGTAGTAGGAGGCGTTGCGAGTCGCCGTGGAGTAATCACCTGGCCGCAGGCTGCCGCTCTTGTTGTACTGGGCGAGGAATCGCTCGGCTGCCTTTCGACCGTCGCTCTGCCCGTAACCGGTCGACTGCGGCGTGAAGAACGGGCAGTCGAGATAGATGCCTACCGTGAACTTCTTGCCGGTGACCGTCTCCAGGGTTTTTCCTTCCGACCGCCGCGCCAGCTCCAGGAGTTCCTCGTACGTCATGAGTGACCTCGCCCTCCCAGGTGAGTTTATGGGCGCTGGGCAGGCCCCCGTCCGCTTGGTGCATCTCCCAGAACGATGACGATGACAGAGCCCAGGACCATCACAGCACCGATCGTCACCAGGCCCCATTGCGCGGACCCGAACACGTCGGTCATCAGGCCCACCCAGTAGGGACCCACGAAGCCGGAGATGTTGCCCAACGAGTTCACGGTGGCGATCCCGGCGGCGGCGGTCACCCCGGTCAGGAACGCCGTCGGCAGCATCCAGAAGGCCGGGAAGGCCGCCAGAACCCCGATCGCGCAAGCGCACAGGCCGAGGTAGCCGAGCCAGGGCGCGGCGGTGAGGAAGGCGGAGGTCGCCAAGGCGACCCCGCCGATGAGTAGCGGGAGAGAGGTGAACCGGGCCGGGCGGCCCTGTCGATCACAGCGCTTGCCCCAATAGATCATCGCCACGGCTCCCAGCGCGTACGGCGCCGCGGTGAGCAGGGACACGGCAAAGTTGCTCTCGATGGCCAGGCTGGCCTTGATGATCTGCGGCATCCAGAACGCCAGCCCGTACAGGCCGAAGGCGAGCGAGAAGTACACCAGCGACAGCGCCAGTACGCGGGGATGCAGGATCGACCTGGCGACGCTGAAGTCGTGGCGCTGCCGGATGGTGGCACCTTCTGATTCGATCTCCCGGGTCAGGTGATCGCGCTCGTCCGGCGTGAGGAACGTGGCGGTTGCCGGCCGGTCGGGCAGCAGCTTGAACAGGAAGACGCCGATGATGACCGAGGGCAGGCCCTCCACGATGAAGATCCACTGCCAGCCGGTCAGGCCCCAGGCCCCATCCAACCCCAACAGCAGCCCGCCCAGCGGCGCGCCCAAGGCCGTCGATACGGGCACCGCGGCCATGAACAGGCCGGTCATCCGGGCTCGCTGCTCAGCCGGGAACCAGTAGGTCAGATAGAGGATCATGCCGGGAAAGAAGCCGGCCTCGGCAACCCCAAGCAGGAACCTGACGAGGTAGAAGCTGGACTCTCCCTGGATGAGTGCGCTGCCGGTCGCGACCAGCCCCCAGGTGATCATGATCCGGGATATCCAGATCCGGGCCCCGACCCTGTGCATCACCAGGTTGCTGGGCACCTCGAACAGGACATATCCGAGAAAGAACAACCCCGCGCCGAACCCGAAAGCGGTCGCCGAGATGCCCAGATCGTCGTTCATGGTCAGGGCGGCGATGCCGATGTTGGTCCGGTCGATGTAGGCCAGGAAGTAGCAGACACACATCACCGGGATCAGGCGTCGCGCCACCTTGCGCAGGGTCGCCTCCCGCTGGGCCGCGGGCCACTCCTCAAGCTCGGCGTTCGTCGCTTCGATACCCGGGCGCTGAATTGCCATGATTCCTCCTTGAATCCCATTGGTCGCCGGATAGACGAGTGACGTCCTGCTCAGGTACAGACGGCCCCGCTAGCGGCCGAACCCACCAGGCGCGCGTACTTGGCCAGGACCCCTCGGGTTGCCGGAGCCGCGCGCGTTGTCCGGGGTCGACGCCGCCGCTGGAGTTCGTCACCGTCCACGAGCAGGTCCAGGGTTCCCGCGCCGAGATCCAGGCGGACCGCGTCGCCGTCACCCACTAGCGAGATCGGACCGTCAGCGGCGGCCTCGGGGGCGATGTGACCGACGCACAGGCCGGTCGTCCCTCCGGAGAATCGGCCATCGGTGAGCAGCAGAACTACCGCGCCGAGTCCGGCGCCCTTGATCGCCGCGGTGATTGCGAGCATCTCCCGCATTCCCGGTCCACCTCTAGGACCCTCGTAGCGGATGATGACCACGTCCCCGGCCTCGATGATCCCGGCGGCGAGGGCATCCAGGGCTGACCGCTCGCCGTCGAATACCCGGGCGGTGCCATGGAAGCCATCGGCCGCGATGCCGGCCGACTTCACCACGGCGCCCTCCGGTGCCAGCGACCCATACAGCACACGGATGCCGCCCGTGCGGCCTAGTGGGCTGCCGATGTCACGCAGCACGGTGCCGTCTGGCGCTGGTGGGTCCATTGCCGCGAGGTTTTCCGACAGCGTCTTACCGGTCACCGTGAGGACATCGCCGTGCAAGAGGCCGGCGTCGAGCAGGACTTTCATCACCACCGGGATCCCTCCCACGTGGTCCACGTCTCTCATCACGTAGGGCCCGAAGGGCTTCACGTCGGCCAGGTGGGGCACCAGCCCGCTGATGCGGGCGAAGTCGTGCAGCGTCAGCCCGGTTCCTGCTTCATGGGCTACGGCCAACAGATGCAGGACGGCGTTCGTAGACCCGCCGAGAGCCATGAGGACGCAGATCGCGTTCTCGAACGCCTCGCGGGTGAGGATGTCTCGAGTGGTGATCCCGCGGTGCAGCAACTCGACCACCGCTGCACCGGATTGCCGCGCGAGGCCCATCCGGCGACGGTCGGTGGCGGGCGGGGCAGCACTTCCCGGCAAGGACATGCCCAGGGCTTCGGCAACGCTGGCCATCGTGTTGGCGCTGTACATCCCTGCGCAGCCCCCCTCGCCAGGGCAGTACGCGCGTTCGATGGCTTCGACGTCCCCGGCGCTCAGCAGACCACGCGCACAGGCGCCGATGGCCTCGAAGGCATCGATGATGGTGACCTCACGGTCGGACCCGTCGGACAGCCGAGCCAGGCCCGGCAAGGACGTTCCGGCGTACAGGAAGACGCTGGCCAGCTCGAGGCGGGCCGCGGCCATGAGCATCCCCGGCAGGGACTTGTCGCACCCGGCCAGCAGGACTGATCCATCGAAGCGCTCGGCCTGCACGACGGTCTCGACGCTATCCGCGATCACCTCGCGCGAGACCAGGGAGTAGTGCATTCCCTCGTGGCCCATGGCGATGCCGTCGCTGACCGAGATCGTGCCGAACTGCAAAGGAAAGCCGCCGGCCTCGTGCACCCCGGCCTTCACCGCATGCGCGAGGCGGTCCAGGTTCAGGTTGCACGGAGTGATCTCGTTCCAGGACGAGGCAACGCCAATCTGAGGCTTGAGCAAATCGGTGTCGGTGAGGCCGGTGGCGCGCAGCAGACCCCTGGCGGCCGTCGCTTCCAGCCCCTCGGTCACTGCGCGGCTACGTGGTCGAGTATCAGCACTTCCCGATCGCATGGCCCGAAGGCTGTCGCTGATAGTGCGCATCAACAAGATCGCCGGTGATACTAGTATCGGTACTACCACCACGCAGCACGTGGGAGCCGTTGGGGGTCGTCGATGAGCGCCAGCACACATGGCCGGTCCGAACTCGCCGATTTCCTGAGAACACGGCGGCAACACCTAAGTCCCCAGGCGTTGGGACTCACGGCAACCGGCCAGCGACGCACTCCAGGCCTGCGGCGGGAGGAGGTCTCGGTTCTCTCCGGGGTGAGCTTGACCTGGTACACGTGGCTCGAGCAGGGCCGTGCCATTACACCTTCCCGCCAGGTGATGGACGCCCTGGCCCGCACGCTGCACATGTCCTCTGCCGAACATGCCTACGTCCTACGGCTCACCGGTCATGCCATCGAGGCGCCCATCGACAGTCCTGCCGAGGCCCTGCCGGCACATGCGCAGCATTTGCTGGACGCCCTCGGTTCCTCTCCGGCGTACGCGCTCACCCCGTACTGGTCGATCGTGGGTTGGAACCGCGCGTATGCGGCGCTGTATCCCCCGGTCGGCGCTGTCGACACACGTGATCGAAACCTGTTGTGGCTGGTCTTCACCGACCCATACGTACGTAGCCTGCTCGCTGACTGGCCACATGACAGTCGCCGGTTCTTGACCCAGTTCCGCGCCGAGGCCGGCTCACGAGTGCATGAGCCGGCCTTCGCCGAACTGATCCAGCGGCTGCAGGCAGCCAGTGAGCACTTTCGCGCCGGTTGGGCCAGCCATGATGTCGATCAGTTCACGTCGACGGAGCGCCGCTTCGAGCATCCACGAGTGGGCCCGCTGATGTTGGAACATCACCGGCTGACCCTGTCCGATCACCCGGATCTGCACCTGGTCGTCTACACGGCCGCCGGCGATAGCGACAGCGCGAAGAAGCTGGTGACTCTGATCGGCTGAGTGCCAATGACCGACGTCTAACCGCGGAGAACCGCTCCGGTTCGGCGGTGCGCCTCGGCAAC
>JALZIX010000291.1 GCA_030860025.1 Actinomycetota bacterium | reverse complement strand
CCGGCCTCGCCTCGGCGATATACCAAGCCGTCTGCCGCCGGCATTCGCAATCGTTGGGATGCCAGCGCGAGGACGAGGAGGGTGGCAACGTAGGGCGTCATGCCCGTGAAGTCCGCGGGGACCACGTCAGTCAGCAGGAACCAGATCAGGATCAGCACACCGAAGCCGCCGGTGATGATTGGCCTTATCGGAGGTTGCCGACGATAGATCTGCCAGGCGGCGATGATCGCCAACAGGAAGACCAGGACGAGCAGCAGTGCATGGACAGACGTGCCACCACTGCGCAAGCGCAGCGCATCGGTGTATCCGAACAGCCCTGCACCGGCAGCAAGCCCACCGGGCCGCCAGTTGCCGAAGATCATCGCGGCCAAGCCGATGAAGCCGCGGCCACCGGTCTGTCCATCCCGGTACGAACTCGAGGCCACTATGGCCAGGAATGCCCCGCCCAGCCCGGCCAGTCCGCCCGAGACCAGCACCGCAATGTACTTGTACTTGTAGACGTTCACCCCGAGCGTCTCCGCCGCCGCCGGGTTCTCTCCGCACGAACGCAGGCGGAGCCCGAATGCGGTGCGCCACAAGACAAGATAAGTTCCGATGATCAGCAGCACCGCAATGATCGTGAGCATCGAGACGTTGTTCGTCAGGGCTCGAAGCGCCGCGGCGACATCCGAGACGAAGAACCAGTGCTTGTCGGCGATCGTGCCGAGCCCGTCGGCGACCCCCGGCACAGTCAGGGCCGGCAGGTCCGGTACGGACGGTGACTGGGTCGATCCACCGCCTTCTACGCCCTCGAAGGCCACCGCAGCGAGATATTGGGTGGCACCGAGACCGAGGATGTTGATCGCCACCCCGGACACGATGTGGTCGACGCCGAACGTCACCGTGGCGACTGCGTGGATGAGCCCGCCGACGGCTCCGAGCGCGACCCCAGTCAGCACCCCGGCCCAGGCCCCCCACTGATAACCGGCCCAGCCTGCTCCGAACGTGCCGAGGATCATCATTCCCTCGAGGCCGATGTTGACCACACCGGCCCGCTCGGCCCAGAGACCGCCGAGACCAGCCATCGCGATCGGGACGGCGAGGCCAAGCGTGGCACCGATGGTCCCCGCCGAGTCGATGTCGTTGGCACCGGTGATGACCCGCACCAACGACAACAGGAACAGCAGCCCGGCAATCGCCAGTAGGACCCGGGGCAGCATGCGCCGCCGTTTGGTGGTCTCCGGCTCGCGCACGCTCCCGGCTTGCAAACCGGGGGCGCTCATGCCGACGTCCTTTCCGGCTCCCGAGGTGGTGGTTGTTCGTCGGCGCTGCCGGTCGTGTCGATCGCCTCGCCGGCGGCCAACGCCTTTGCCACGCGTTGTTGTTCGTCTCGAACCCGATAGCGCCGGACCAACTCGTAGGAGATGACGACGGACAGGACGATGACCCCCTGCATGATCGTGATGATCTCGGGCGAGACGTCGGCGACGATCTGCAGCGGATTTGCGGCCACCTCGAGGTAGGCGAACAGCAATGCGCCGAACGCGACCCCGATCGGATGGTTACGGCCCAACAGGGCGACCGCGATGCCGGTGAACCCGAGCCCGCCGGGAAAGGTCAGTCCGTAGGAGTAGGACTCGCCGAAAACCAATGGCAGACCAACCATGCCCGCCATGCCGCCGGAGAGCAGCATCGAGATGAGCACCATTCGCTTGACGTCGATTCCGCTGGCCACGGCTGCGCCCTGGGACCGGCCGGTGGCGCGCAACCGGAAGCCGAACCGGGTCCGGTTGAGCACGACCCAGTACGCCATGCCGGCCAGGACCGCCAGGACGATCAGGCTGTTCACCTGTTCGGTCGAACCCGGGATCAGGTCGATCCCCGGCGCCCGGGAGCCCTCCGCGATGACCGGCGTCGTGATGTCATTGCCACGCGATTCGCCGAACTGACGGAGCAGGAACGCGACCAAGCCGGTGGCGATCGCGTTGAGCATGATCGTCGAGATGACCTCGTTGACCCCTCGCTTCACCTTGAGATACCCGGCGATCCCCGCCCACAATCCGCCGGTCAGCCCGGCCACGATGACGGCGAGCACGATGGACAGCGGGAAGGGCAGGCTGAGATTGCCGGCCACCATGGCCGCGGCAAAGGCCGCAACCCGGTATTGCCCGTCCACCCCGATGTTGAACAGATTCATCCGGAAGCCGATAGCCACGGCCAGCGCCGACAGGTAGTAGATGGTGCCGAGGTTGAGGATCTGGGCGATGCTCCGGGGCCGCAGACCGACCTCGATCACGGTCTGCCAGGTCAGCCCTAATGGGTCGCCGGTGGCCACCAGGATCAGGCTGGTGACCATGATGGAGAAGGTGATGGCCAACACCGGAGCGGCGAGGGTGATCAGCGCCGCGCGCAACCGCCCGCTCATGTCGACGCTCCGGGAGCCGCCGGCCCGGCACCGGTCATCGCGGAGCCGAGTTGCTGTGGCGTCACCTCGGAGGGGTTGAACTCGCCGATCAGCCGCCCGCGCAGGATCACCATGAGCCGATCGGACAAGCCGATCAGCTCGTCGAGGTCAGCGCTGATCAGCAAGGTGGCCAACCCGAGATGGCGAGCGGTACGGATCTGATCCCAGATCGCAGCCTGCGCGCCGACGTCGACCCCTCGAGTGGGATGCGAGGCGATGAGCAGGATCGGTTCCCCGCTCATCTCCCGGCCCACGATCAGCTTCTGCTGGTTTCCCCCGGACAGCGCCGAGGCGAGGACGTCAATTCCGGGCGTACGGACGTCGTACTCCTTGACGATCCGGGTGGTGTCCTTACGGGCGCCCTGGCGATCGACCCAGGGGCCCTTCATGTTCGGCGGGCCGGTGTCGTGTCCGAGGATCCTGTTCTCCCACAGCGGCGCTTCCAGCAGCAGCCCGTGCCGTTGCCGGTCCTCCGGGATATAACCGATGCCGGCCTCCCGACGGCGGGCGGTCGACCACCTCGTCACGTCGGTGCCGCCCAGGGTGACCCGGCCGGCCGAGGGCGGACGAATCCCCATGATCGTCTCGACCAGCTCGGCCTGTCCGTTGCCCTCCACACCGGCGATGCCCAGCACCTCGCCCCGGTGAATGTCGAAGCTGATGTCGGTCAGCAGCTGGCGCTCACCCAGACCGTCCAAGGCGATATCGCGCACCGACAGGCACACCTGGTCGGTGACCGTCGATTCCCGGGTCTCCGGTGTGGGCAGCTCGCTGCCGACCATCAGTTCTGCAAGCTCGCGAGCCGTGGTCTTTTTCGGGTCGACCGTGGCTACCGTGCTGCCGCGGCGGATGACGGTGATCTCGTCGGCGACCGAGAGGACCTCGTCGAGCTTGTGCGAGATGAAGATGACCGTGAGCCCCTCGCTCTTGAGCTCGCGCAGGTTGTCGAAGAGTTCGTCCACTTCCTGCGGCACGAGGACGGCGGTCGGCTCATCCAGGATCAGGATCCGGGCTCCCCGATA
>JALZIX010000287.1 GCA_030860025.1 Actinomycetota bacterium | reverse complement strand
AGCAGTGACGGAAGGCCCCACCTTTCTCGAACTGCCATCCCGCATGCCCAAACCGCGCACTCGCGGGATCACCCACCTGCTCGACAAGGGCCTGCCGCCGCGCCTCACCGAGGACCTGCTGGGTCAGGTCGCTCACCTGATCGACATCGTCAAGATCGGCTGGGGGATCGGGTATATCGACCACACCCTGCCGCGGCGAGTCAGGGTCTACAACGAGGCGGGAATTCCGGTGTGTCTTGGCGGCACGCTCACCGAGATCGTGGCGCTTCAGGATCAGATAGACCCGTTTCGAGCCTGGGCACTGGGCCTCGGAATCACCCACGTAGAAGTTTCCAATGGCTTGCAAGCGTTCGATGAAGATCGCAAGCTGAGCCTGATCAAGGAGCTGTCGGCAGACTTCTCCGTACTTGCCGAGACCGGCTCCAAGGACGGCAGCTATCCGACGAAGCCGAGGGAGTGGGTCGAGGAGATGGCCAGAGACCTCGACGCGGGGGCTGACTTCGTCGTTGCCGAGGGTCGGGAGAGCGGAACCGTCGGCCTGTATCACGCCGATCAGGCGGTCCACGACGAGATCGTCTCCGAGATCCTCACTGAGATTCCGCAGGATCGGATCATCTTCGAGGCGCCGCTCAAGGCTCAGCAGACATGGTTCATCAAGACCCTCGGCTCGGAGGTGAACCTGGGCAACATCGAGCCGTCGTCGGTGCTGCCGCTGGAGACGTTGCGCCTTGGGCTACGCGCGGACACCGCCGCCACGTGGTCGCCGGCGTGATCGACACCGCGACCGCGCTGCGCGACCCGGAGCCCAACACGGTCACCAAGCCCTACCGGGGGCTGTCCGTCCAGGACGTCGACATCCCGCTCACCGACGATGCGATCAGCGAACTGCTGATCGGCCGGGAGATCTACCGGCGGACCGACTACCTGGCGCTGCGCTGCGGCCCGGAGACCGCGCTCGTTGCCGTGCACGCCGCCGACCGCGAGCCACTGTTCGCTCCAGTCACCGCGGTCCGGCTCCTTTCCGGTCCAGCCGACACGGTCTGGATCGATGATCCGGACACCGACGTCGGCAATGCCAGCGCACTGGCGCGTACGGCCTTGCGGCGCGGGCCGGCCGGTGCCCGCGCGTACGTCGTCCAGGGCCGCTATGAGCACGTGAACTTCATCTGGCAACCGACGCCGATCAGGATCTACGTCACCGAGGTGATCCCGCCGCATCCGCCGAAGCTGTTTGCCATGGCCGAACAGGTCGTGGCCTTCGATGAAGACCTGCCCCCGCTCGAACTCGTGCTGGACGCGGTGGACATCCGCCAGTTGGCCGGCTCCCACCCGGCGCAGCACTATCTGCTCCCCTGCCGGGGAAGTGGGGTAGACCTGCCGGGCGAGGTCAGCTTCCTGGACACCCGGCCTGGAACCGAGGCGGACTGGCTGCTGATCGGGTGTGAGCGCTCCCGGCAGTTCCACGAGCACTTCTACGACAGCGAACCCATGCGCGTGGAGCTGTGTCCTCGGGCCAGGATCGACCGCGCTGACGGTGCGCCGGTGCTGGCCAAGTGCTGTCTGCTGGAGCGTGGCATCGCTGTGAGCGACCGGGCCGCGATCGTCCCGTGGGGGTCCAACCTGGACGAGGTCCGGGCTGCCCTTCGGGCGCTGTGCGGCTTGCCTGCGCCGACCGCATCCGACGTCGTGTCTGCCCCGGCCGCGAGACTCGCCCCGGAGACATCGACCTCTGAGCCTGAATCAGCCACGGTCAGCTGAGCGCGATGAGCGCGCACCCGGCCGACTCGCGACTGTTCGGACACCTGTGGTCGACCGCGGAGTCGCGGGCGCTGTTCGATGACGAGGGTCGCGTGGCGTCATGGCTGGACATCCTCGCCACCCTCGCCGAGGCGCAGGCTGATGTCGGGCTGATCCCGGGCGGGGCCGCCGAGGTCATCCGGAGCCAGGCGACGATTGATCGAGTCGACCTCGATCTCGTCGCCGAGGAGACCCGAACCAGCGGGCACTCCACGATGGGCCTCATCCGAGCCCTACGTGCGTGCCTGCCGGAGACCGCCCGGGAATGGGTGTACTACGGCGCCACCGTTCAGGACCTCTCCGATACTTGGGCGTCGCTGACGTGCCGGGCGATCGGCGACATCATGGAGCGCGACGTGACCGCCATGCGCGACCTGACCGCCGATCTGGCCCGCGGGCATCGGGACACGCCCATGTGCGGACGCACGCACGGCCAGCCCGGACTGCCGATCACATTTGGGTTCAAGGCCGCGGTCTGGGCAGCCGAGCTGGATCGTCAACTCTTCCGGCTGGCCCAAGGCCGGCCACGGTGGGAGGTCGCCCAACTCGGCGGCGCGCTGGGCACGATGGAGTTCTGGGGCGACAGCGCTGTCCCGCTGCTGGAAGCTTTCGCCGACCGGCTGAACCTGGCAAGCCCAGAGATCGCCTGGTTGACCGCCCGCGACCGAGTCGCCGAATTCGTCTGCCTCCTCGCATCCACTGCGGCCACGGTCGCCAAGATCGGTAACGAGGTGCTGCAACTTCAACGCCCCGAAATCGGTGAAGTGCGCGAGGGCTTTCGGCCCGGCACCATCGGGTCGATCACGATGCCGCACAAGCGCAACCCCGAGAACGCCGAACAACTCGTGAGCCTCTCCCGCGTTGTCCGCGCCCAGGCTGGGCTCGCCCTGGAGGGAATGGTCGTCGAGCACGAGCGCGACGGCCGGGCGTGGAAGACCGAATGGCTGTTGCTCCCCGAGGCGTGCCTGGCCTTCTCGGCAAGCTGCGCCCTCGGGGTGGACATGCTCGAACGGCTCGAGATCGATGCGGAGCGGATGCGCGCGAATCTGGCATCACATCGGGGGTACCTGATGTCCGAGCCGGTCATGCGAGCCCTGGCCGACCGGCTCGGTAAGCACACCGCGCACGAGGTGGTTTA
>JALZIX010000091.1 GCA_030860025.1 Actinomycetota bacterium | reverse complement strand
GCTCACTGCGGACGGTGCCCAGCCAGCCGATCTGGCGCTGGCGCTGGGCGGAGTGCTGCTCGCCTCTCAGGCACTGCGCCGCCTGGCCGTCGCGGTGGAGACCCTGACCAGCGCCGTCCTCGCCCGTGGGCAACTCGAGCCGATCCTGCGGGCCGGCAGGCAGCGGCTGATTGCGCGCTCGAGCCGAGCGGCACCATCGCCGCCGCCGGCCGACGGGATCGTTGCTGCCTCGCCGTCTGGCCCCCTCGGGTCAGCGGCGTCGACCACGGCTCCCGGAGCGGGCGTCCTGCTCGTACGGGGACTGTCCGTCGAGCGAGGCGGTCGCCGGGTCCTCACCGACGTGGACCTGGTTCTGCATCCAGGTGATCGGGCTCTCCTGTGCGGCGGATCCGGAGAGGGCAAGTCCACGCTGGCTACCGCGTTATCAGGAATCCTGCCCTCGTCGAGGGGCCGGATCAGCCTCGACGGCGACGAGTCCACCGACCCCGGTTGGCGCGAGCGCGTCGGCCTGGTCCCCCAGCATGGCGACAACCATGTCCTGCTGGCGCCGGCGGCGTTCAACCTCCTGATGGGCCGACGCTGGCCCCCCGAGCAGGACGATCTGGCCGAGGCGACCACCGTCTGCCAGGAACTCGGACTCGGTCCACTGCTCGAGCGGATGCCGGCCGGTCTCGGTCAGACCGTCGGAGAGACCGGCTGGCGACTCTCCCAGGGCGAGCGGGCGCGGCTGTGCCTGGCCCGTGCGTTACTGGCCGATCATGACGTCCTGATCCTGGACGAGCCGCTAGGAGCGCTCGACCCACAGACCGCGCGGCAGGTGCTCGACGCCGTACGCCGCCGCGCGCGCACCCTGGTCGTCATCTCCCAGGAGTAGCCAGCTCCCGGCCAAGGACGGCGAACGGGCGGGCGTCTCCAGGGAAATAGTGTCCTCTGAGCAGGTCCACGAAGCCTTCCGAGCGGTACAGCCGGAACGCGCGCGTGTCGCTGTCGGGGGTGGAGAGCACGACCCGGGGCAGGCTCACCGCGTCGAGCAGGGTGTCGAGCAACAGCCGCCCGATCCCCATGCCCTGCTGGTCCGGACGAACGTGGAACTCGCACAGTTCGAAGCTGTCCCGGAGCCACTGTCGAGATCTACCCCGGCCGAGCGCATCGGCGACCTGGTCGTACCACCACTGTCCGGGACGCGCGGTGTATCCGTACCCGAAGCCGGTCAGTGCTTCCTCGGTGTCGAAGGCGGCCACCGCCTGGAAACCCAACCGGGTCGTGTGCGCGGCGGCGTGGCCGTACCGAGCATCGACGACGGATGCGGGGTAGCCCATCGCCGCGCCGTAGATCTCGAGTGCCTCGCGCAAGTGATCACGCATCCCATCCGCGTCGAGGCGGTGGACGCGGGCGGGCTGGAGCTGGGTCACCGTGCAGAGCGCCGTTCGGATTCAGCGGGGTTAGGCACCCGTGGAGCCTAGCTCCGGCACGGTCGTGGATGAGTGCTGGTGCTGCGAGGCTCGGCGAACTCAGGCTTCGTTGGGGTGTGGGGCGCTACTCAGTCCACTTCCCGCAGCCTCTTGCGGCCCACCGACGTCAACTGGACGACCGGCGGATTCACACAGGCAACCGGGTAGAGGAGTGCGGAGCCAGGTTGTCGACGCCGTCGGCCGACCGAGTCGACACCCAGGCATCGGACGCGGAACAACGATGGAGTGAGGAGCGAGCACAGGTTTCGAGTTGGCACCGGCTTCGAACCGGACACGAGCGGCGCGAGACGAAGTCACCTCGTCAGTCTGCGCCCAGCGAGTGTCGATTTCGGTCGGGCTCGTTCGTCATCATGGTGAGGCTGTTGGACCTGTGGAGGAGGAGAAACCGATGAGCGAGACGACCACTGGCGCTACGCCGGCGGCAACGGATGTGTCCTTTGAGCCCACCCGGCTGACCTGGTGGGACATCTATCTGCCTGACCTCGACGTGGGTAAGGCTTTCTACGGCGCAGTGTTCGGCTGGACCTTCCAGCCCTTCGACGAGTTCGCGATGTGCGTGGATGTGAGCGGAAAACTGGTGTGCAGCCTCGGGCGGAGCGCAGATCCACCGCCGCAGGGCCGATCGGGCATCCGCTGCTATTTCCTGGTCGAGGATCTCGAGGGGCATCTGGCCAGGGTCGAGGGGGCCGGCGGGTCGGTCCGGACCGCCCGTACGCTGATCAGCGACGAGTTCGGGTGGTACGCCGAGTTCACCGACCCGGCCGGCAACCCCGTCGGCC
Source organism: Actinomycetota bacterium (assembly GCA_030860025.1). GTDB lineage: Bacteria > Actinomycetota > Actinomycetes > Mycobacteriales > Geodermatophilaceae > JACCQS01. Next base: position 35 of record JALZIX010000091.1, on the reverse strand, counting down.
TGTGCACCAGCACGCCACCGAATTGATCGGCTGGA
>JALZIX010000265.1 GCA_030860025.1 Actinomycetota bacterium | reverse complement strand
CCGGTGACGACGCACAGCACGCCGAGCGGGATGTCGACGTCCACGTCCTGCAGGTTGTGCCGGTTCGCACCTCGGATCTCCAGGACACCGGTGGGCTTGCGGATTTCGGCCTTGAGCTGCGCGCGGTCGTCGAGGTGCCGACCGGTGAGGGTGTCACTGGAGCGCAGGTCCTCGACGCTGCCCTCGAAGCAGATAGAGCCGCCGTCGGTGCCGGCGCCCGGGCCGAGGTCGACGACGCGGTCGGCGATTGCGATCGTCTCCGGCTTGTGCTCGACGACGAGAACGGTGTTTCCCTTGTCTCGCAGTTGGAGCAGCAGGTCGTTCATCCGCTGGATGTCATGCGGGTGCAGGCCGATCGTCGGTTCGTCGAAGACGTAGGTGACGTCGGTGAGTGAGGAGCCGAGGTGACGGATCATCTTGGTGCGCTGGGACTCGCCGCCCGACAACGTGCCCGATGGCCGGTCGAGCGAGAGGTAGCCCAGGCCGATCCCCACGAACGACTCGAGAGTCTCCCCCAGCGCCTCGAGCAGCGGCGCGACCGACGGCTCGTCGAGGCCGCGCACCCACTCGGCCAGGTCGCTGATCTGCATCGCGCAGACGTCGGCGATGTTCTTGCCGTGGATCTTCGACGTACGGGCAGCGGCGCTGAGCCGGGTGCCGTCGCACTCGGGGCAGGTGGCAAAGGTGACAGCGCGCTCCACGAAGGCGCGGATGTGCGGCTGCATCGCGTCGACGTCCTTGGCCAGCATCGACTTCTGGATCTTCGGGATCACACCCTCGTAGGTGAGGTTGATGCCCTCGACCTTGATCTTGGTCGGCTCGCCGTACAGCAGGTTGTGCAGCTCCTTCTTGGTGAACTTGCTGATGGGCTTGTCCATGTCGAAGCCGGCGCCGCTGAAGATGCGGCCGTACCAGCCGTCCATGCTGTAGCCGGGGATCGTGAGGGCACCCTCGCCGAGCGACAAGGTGGCGTCGTACAGCGCGGAGAGGTCGAAGTCGGTGATCGAGCCTCGGCCCTCGCAGCGGGGACACATGCCGCCGGTGATGCTGAAGCTCCGTCGCTCCTTCGTGGTGGTACCGCCCCGCTCGATGGTGACCGCCCCGGCGCCCGAGATAGAGGCGACGTTGAACGAGTACGCCTGGGGCGAGCCGATGTGCGGCTTCCCGAGTCGACTGAAGAGGACGCGCAGCATCGCGTTGGCGTCGGTGGCGGTGCCGACGGTCGAGCGGGGGTTGGCGCCCATCCGCTCCTGGTCGACGATGATCGCCGTCGTCAGCCCGTCCAATACGTCGACCTCGGGCCGGGACAGCGTCGGCATGAAGCCCTGTAGGAAGGCGCTGTAGGTCTCGTTGATCAGCCGCTGCGACTCCGCGGCGATCGTGTCGAACACCAGCGAGCTCTTGCCGGATCCCGAGACGCCGGTGAACGCCGTCAGCCGGCGCTTCGGAAGCTCGACGCTGACATCCTTGAGATTGTTCTCACGGGCACCGTGTACGCGGATCAGGTCGTGGGTGTCGGCAGCGTGCGTCGCCGGCAACGTCGTGGCCTGCTTCGTCCCAGTCCTGCTGGCAGTTCTGCTCGCGGACTCGATGGCGGTCAAGACAGCTCCTGGATCCGGACCATGTTGCCCGCGGGGTCGCGGACGGCGCAGTCACGGATGCCGTACGGCTGGTCCGTGGGCTCCTGGACAACCTCGGCCTCGCTGGCTTGCAACCGCTCGAAGGTGCCCTCGAGGTCCTTGGTGGCCAGGTTGATGCTGGCATAGGTGCCCTTGGCCATCATCTCGGTGATGGTCCGGCGCTCGTCGTCGGTGATGCCGGGGTCGGCGGCCGGCGGGTGCAGGACGATGGAGATGTCGGGCTGGTCGGGGGGGCCGACTGTGATCCAGCGCATCCCCTCATATCCGACGTCGTTGCGGACCTCGAAGCCGAGGGTGTCGCCGTAGAAGCCCAGCGCGGCATCCGGGTCGTCGTGCGGCAGGTATGCCTGGTGAATGGTGATGTCCATGGCTGTCAGGCTAGGTGCGCCTCGGGGACCGGCGCTTCTCGATTCCTGACCGGTCTGGTCACCTGTTTCGCCACGCACGACGGCATACCCGCCGTCGCGCGCGCCGCTTGGTCCCGATAAACGCTGGGCGGCACTCCGACCAGCTCGGTGAAGCGAGTGCTGAAGGTGCCCAGCGACGCGCAACCGACCACGAAGCAGACCTCGGTGACGCTGAGGTCGCCCCGGCGCAGCAGGGACATCGCGCGCTCGATGCGCCGCGTCATCAGATAGGCGTACGGCGACTCGCCGTACGCGAGACGGAACTGGCGGCTGAGGTGCCCGGCGGACATGTTCACGCCGCGGGCGAGCGCCTCGACGTCAAGCGGCTGCGCGTATTCCCGGTCGATCCGGTCGCGCACGCGGCGCAGCCGGGCGAGGTCGCGAAGGTGCTGCGTCGCGGCGGGTCGGCTGGTCACCTGCGAGATCGTGCCACGTCGCAGCGGAGCAGGCCTTCCTGATTCTGGCGCGGCGGCGTCCACAGGCCAGATCGCTGATCCACAGTCGCCAAGGAGAGCCCTCGGGAAAGTCGCTGAGCGGTCACGCTTGGCCGCATGCATCCCAAAGACGCGCTGGGCGCACACGGTGAGGACCTTGCCGCTGCTCATCTGGTCGAAGCTGGCCTGATCGTGCTCGATCGCAACTGGCGATGCTCGATCGGCGAGTTGGACATCGTGGCTCGAGAAGGCAATACGCTCGTCTTCTGCGAAGTGAAGACCAGGCGCAGCAACGCTTTCGGTGATCCGGCCGAGGCGGTGACCTGGCGCAAGGCGCGCACACTGCGCCAGCTGGCCGGCAAGTGGCTCAGCGAGCACGACGAGCACGCGCGCGAGGTGCGCTTCGACGTCGTGGCCGTGCTCGCTGGCCCGGACTCACCCGCCGCCGTGCGCCACCTCCGTGCGGCCCTGTAGATGTCGCTGGCCCGCACCTGGTCGGTCGGACTTGTCGGTCTGGAAGGAGGCGTGGTCGAGGTCGAGGTCGATCTGTCGTCCGGGATTCCCAGCATGGCCATCGTCGGCCTGGCCGACACCGCCATCCGGGAATCCCGGGATCGGGTCCGCGCCGCTGTCCTCAACAGCGGCCTGGAATGGCCGAATCGCAAGATCACCATTGGACTCTCGCCGGCGACGCTGCCCAAGCACGGGAGCGGGTACGACCTCGCCCTCGCCGTCGGAGTGCTTGCCGCCAGCGAGCAGGTGCCGGCCGGTGCGGCCGAGAAGTTCCTGTTCCTCGGCGAATTGGGTCTGGACGGCCGGACCCGACCGATCCGGGGGGTACTCCCAGCTGTCCGCGCTGCCGTCCAACGGGGGCATCAGCAGGTGGTCGTCGCGTGTGACAACGGAGCTGAGGCCCAACTGGTCACGGATGCCGACGTCTGGGTTGGGGCACACCTGATGGACGTCGTTGCCTTCCTGCGCGGTGATCGGGAGGGGCTGCGTCCGGATCCGGTCGAAGTTCCCCCGCCCGCCCCCGCCCTCGATCTGATCGACGTTGTCGGGCAGGCGGCTGGTCGCCTCGCACTGGAGATCGCAGCCGCAGGCGGTCATCACCTGCTCCTGACCGGGCCGCCCGGAGCCGGAAAGACAATGCTCGCCGAGCGGCTGCCGGGGATCTTGCCGCCGCTGACCGACGACGAGGCACTCGAGGTGACGGCCGTTCACTCCTTGGCCGGAAACCTGCCCCGTGGCGCACCGCTCATCCGCCGCGCTCCCTTCGAGAACCCGCACCACACCGCGACCATGCCCGCGCTGGTCGGTGGCGGATCTCCGATGGCACGTCCCGGGGCGATCTCCCGCGCTCACCGCGGGGTGCTGTTTCTCGACGAGGCGCCGGAGTTTGGCCGTGGTGTCCTCGACTCCCTACGACAGCCGCTGGAGAACGGCACGGTCTCGTTGCACCGGGCCGCCGGAGTATCGATCTACCCGTGCCGCTGCCAGCTGATCCTGGCGGCCAACCCCTGCCCGTGCGCTCCGGCCACCGGAGACGTTGACTGCGGCTGCACCTCGGTTGCGCGCCGGCGTTACGCGGACCGGTTGTCGGGTCCATTGCTGGATCGGGTGGACCTTCAGGTCGCGTTGCCCGCCGTGTCCCGCCGTGCCCTGCTCGATGTCGATGGCCCGCGGGAGGGGTCGGCTCAGGTGGCTGCACGGGTGGCTCAGGCGCGAGCCGCGGCCGCGCACAGACTCATCGCCTGGGGATCGCACCTCAACAGTGAAGTCCCCGGGATGGTGCTGCGCGAGCGGCTCCGCTTGCCGAGGGCGGCGCTGGCCAGTGCCGAAATGGCACTCGATCGCGGATTGCTGTCGGTACGTGGGTTCGATCGCGTGCTGAGAGTGGCCTGGACGTTGGCAGATCTGGCCGGACTGGACAGTCCGGGGTCCGCGCAGATCGACGCCGCGGTCGGACTGCGGCTGCGGAGGATCGGATGAGTGTCCAACCGGGGGAGGGACCCGGCAGCCAGAAGGATGCACGTCGAGCATGCGCATGGCTCAGCCGTGCAGTAGAACCGGGTCACGCAGCGATGCACGGCTATGTCGCGTCCATCGGCCCGGTGGCCGCGGCCCGCGCGCTGGCTGCGGCGCGAGCGCCGGCTCATCTGCAGGCTTTGGTGGGCGCTCGACACGATGAGGATCGGGTGGACGCGGACCTGGCCGCCGCCCAGGGAGTGGGCGCCCGGCTCCTCGGGGCGGAAGATCCGGAATGGCCGGCAGAACCGTTGCATGCGATGACGGTCGCCACCGCGATGGGACTGGATGGAATCGCACCGCCAGTCGCACTGTGGGTACGTGGCAACGGCGATCTGGCCGAGCTCACCCTGCGGGCGGTTGCCATCGTCGGTTCTCGTGCCTGCACCACATATGGCTCGGAGCAAGCTGCGGCGTTGGCCTTCGGACTGGCAGAGCGCGGCTGGACCGTGATCTCGGGCGGCGCCTTCGGGATCGACGCGGCGGCCCACCGCGGCGCGCTCAGTGCTGGCGCGGCGACGATCGCGGTCCTGGCTGGTGGCATCGATCGCTGTTACCCAGCCGCGCACGCGGCCCTGTTCGAGCGGATCGCCAAAGACGGCCTGTTGGTCAGCGAATGGCCACCAGGATGCGCGCCGTACCGGCACCGGTTCTTGATCCGTAACCGGCTGATCGCCGCACTCAGCGCTGGGTGTGTGGTGGTCGAGGCCTCCGCTCGGTCCGGCGCTCGGCACACCGCAGGCCGGGCAGCCGAACTCGGCCGACCGGTGATGGCCGTCCCGGGACCAGTCACCTCGGCCATGTCGGTCGGCACGCATTCCCTGCTGCGGGACACCGAAGCGCGGCTGGTGACTGGGGTGGAACACGTGATCGAGGAGATCGGCCGACTCGGCACCGATCTGGCGCCGCTGGTCCGCGGCCCAGACACGGTGCGCGATGCGTTGACTCCCGTCCAGGCGCACACCTTGGAAGCCCTGCCCGGCAGAGATCCGGTGCTGCCCGAACAGATCGCCCGAGCCGCCGGGCTCAGCGTGCTCGACGTCGTGTCCGCACTACCGGCTCTGGAGGCCCGGGGGCTGGTGGAGTACTCCGACGGCGCATGGTGCCTGACGCGTCGGCTGAAAAATCAGCGCTAGCCGGTCGGGTCCGCTCGCCGGCGTTCCAGGAAGACCGTGTCCCGCCACACGCCGTTTAGCTGGCCGATGCGCTCGCGCATGCCGAGGGTTCGGAAGCCAGCGGCCTGGTGCAGCGCGATGCTCGCCCGATTCTCCGGGAAGATCGCAGTCTGCAAGGTCCACAACCCGCCCTCGTCAGCAGCGGTGACCTGCCGGTGGATCAGGGACTTGCCGACCCCGCGGCCGCGGAATCCGTCGCCGACGTAGACAGATGTCTCCGCGACGCCGGCGTAGACCGGCCGGGCCGACACCGACTTCACTGCCGCCCACCCGGCGACCTCGCCATCGACCTCGGCGACCCAACGATGCTCGGGAAGCCAGGCCTGCTCCAGGGAACGGCGGTCGGGCACCTCGGTCTCGAAGGTGGCCTCACCAGTTGCGATGCCCTCGGCATAGATCCGGCGCACCGCCGTCCAATCCGGTGACTCCAACGCGCGCACGACGACGTCGGTGGGCAGATCCTGCGGGCAGCACGGTGTGGAAACAACCATGCCCATGACGGCATCGGCTGCATGCGGGAGACCCGTACAGCAGGCCGGGTTGACCGACACCAGGGTGGTCGTGCGCTCCTTGCGGAGGTGGACGAAGCCGGTATCCGCGAGCCTGCGCAGATGGTGCGAGCACGTGGACTGGCTGATCCCGAGTAGCTCGGTCAACTCACCCACGCTCACCTCGCGACCGGAGCCGGCCACTGCATGCAGCAGCCGCACGCGGGTCGGCTCAGCCAAGCAGGCGAACCAGTTGGCGTACGTGCCGGCGTCGGCCGGGTCCAGCTGAGCCGGATGTGGCGGGCGGAGCGGGGGTGACGGCGAGCTGGTGCTCATGCGCAAAGTATCGATCGCAATCGATGGTTGGGTCAATCGATCCGGATCGATACAGTCGGCGCCGTTATATCGATCTAGATCGATGGAGTTGGAATGATGGTGAACGAGAGCATGTTGCCGGTCGTCGTGGTGGGCGCCGGCCCGATCGGCCTGGCCGCGGCGGCGCACCTCGTCGACCGCGACCAACCTGTGCTTGTGCTCGAGGCCGGACCCTCGGCCGGCACGGGTGTCCGCGCCTGGCACCACGTGCGGTTGTTCTCTCGCTGGGCCGAGCTGATCGACCCGGCAGCACGCCGGCTGCTCGAGACCAATGGTTGGCGAGCGCCGGATCCTGACGGCTACCCGACCGGATCGGACTGGGCGGGGGCGTATCTGCAGCCCCTTGCCGAGGCACTGGGCGACCGGGTCAGGTTCGGCTCCCGAGTGACTGGGGTCGCCCGGCGAGGCTGGGATCGAGTCGTCGATGCCGCGCGCAGCAGCGAGCCGCTGACGGTTCGGATGGTTGACGCCACCGGCGAACAACGGATTACCGCTCGCGCGGTGATCGACGCGTCGGGTACGTGGGATACGCCTAGCCCACTGGGTGGCGACGGGCTTCCTGCTGTCGGGGAGCGCAGCGCCGCTGACCGGATCACCTATCGAGTTCCGAATCTGGCGGACCGTGCGGAGCGCGCTCGCTACGCGGGTCGGCGGATTGCCGTCGCAGGCAGCGGGCATTCGGCCCTCACGGCGCTCGTCGCCTTCGCTGAACTAGCCGCAGGCCACCCAGACACGCATGTCACTTGGCTGCTGCGTCGCGGACACATCGGCAACGCTTTCGGCGGCGGTGCGTCCGACCAGCTACCGGCGCGCGGTGCCCTCGGACTCCGCGCCGCGCAAGCAGTCCAGGCGGGGCACATCAACACCGTGACCGGGTTCCGGACCAGCCGTGTCGATCGTGATTCGGACGGACGTCTGGTGCTGGAATCCTTCGACGGACCGAAGTTGGACGCCGTCGACGAAGTCGTCGTGCTCACCGGCTTCCGGCCGGATCTGAGCTGGCTGACCGAGGTGCGCCTCGACCTGGACCCGATCCTGCAGGCACCCCGCGTGCTCGCGCCATTGATCGATCCGAACGTGCATTCCTGCGGAACGGTGTATCCGCACGGCGCCACCGAATTGGCCCAACCTGAGCCCGGCGTGTTCCTGGTGGGGATGAAGAGCTATGGCCGAGCACCGACCTTCCTGGCCCAGACCGGCTTCGAACAGGTCCGCTCCGTTGTAGCCCACATTGCGGGGGACCGGGCTGGCGCAGAACGGGTCGAACTGGTCCTCCCGGAAACCGGCGTTTGCGGCGGAGCCGGTCTGCTGGACGGACCGGCCGGTGCGCGGGAGCAGGCGGATGGTTGCTGCGGGCCGATTGAGCAGACGCCCCGGATCATCGGTGCGCCGGTCGGGGCAGGAAGCTTCCGGTAATCGGCATCGTGCACGCTGCTGAGGTGGCCGCGACGCAGGACCCTGCGCTATCCCGAACTGGCCTGCGGCGAGTGCTGGTCGTCCTGTGCGTCACCGAGGTGACCAGCTGGGGGGTGCTGTACTACGCCTTCCCGGTACTGGCGCCCAGCATCGCCGCCGACACCGGCTGGTCGATCAGCACGATCACCGCCGCATTCTCCAGCGGGTTGGTGGTGTCGGGACTGGCTGGAATCCCGATCGGAGGTTGGCTTGACCGCTGGGGACCTAGGTCAGTCATGACGATCGGGTCGTTGTGCGCGGTTCCAGCGGTTGTCGGCATCGCGACGGCAACTACCTTGCCCTGGTTCTTCGCCTCCTGGGCGCTGGCGGGTGCCGCGATGGCCGGGGTGCTGTATCCGCCAGCATTCGCAGCCCTGACCAGGTGGTGGGGGCCGCGTCGGCTGGTCGCGCTGACGGCAGTGACCTTGCTCGCCGGGCTGGCGAGCACGATCTTCGCCCCGCTCACTGCGATCTTGGTGGAGAGCTCAGATTGGCGCCAGACATATCTCACGTTGGCCGTGGTCCTGGCGGCAATCACCATTCCCGCGCACCTGATCGGCCTACGGGGTCCCTGGCCGGCTGCGGAGCCGGCAGTCATCGTGGCCCACGACGACCCCGGCGCCATTGCCCGTAGCCGCGAGTTCTTGCTGTTGACGCTCGCCGTCGGTATCGCGTCGTTCAGCGTTTTCGCAGTGGTGGTCAACCAGGTGCCGCTGCTCATCGAGCGAGGTCTGTCCACCACCGACGCCGCGTGGGCGCTGGGACTCGGTGGCCTCGGCCAGGTGGTCGGCCGGCTCGCCTACCGGCGGATCGATGCCGCGACCACCGTCCGGACACATGGACTGCTGATACTTGCAAGCAGTGCCATCACGATATTGCTTCTTGCGGTCCTGCCCGGCCCGGCGCTTCTTCTCGTACTGCTTGCGATGATCGCGGGAGCGGGCAGAGGTCTGTTCACCCTGCTGCAGGCGACAGCGATCAGCAACCGCTGGGGGACCGCGCACTACGGGCGACTCAATGGACTGCTCTCCGCTCCGGCCCTGTTCGCCGGTGCCCTCGCGCCGTGGGCGGGCGCTGCCCTGGCCGAGGTATTCGGCGGCTACTCGACGGTTTTCCTCGTGCTGGCACTGCTACTGGTCATCTCGGCGGCGTTCTACGCCGGCAGCGTGCCCTCGGCGCCACGCGAATCGGCCGGTCCGGGCGGCGTGGGGGCTTGACCTGGCGACGTAGCTGACTGACCGTCGACCGGTGAGCAGTGATCGCCTTCGGCCGCCAGCGGACGAGCTGCCGACCGCCCTGGCGGCCGCGCTGGAGGACTTCCTCGGCTGGCTCACCCTGACCCGCAACCTCTCGCCGCACACGATCCGGGCCTACCGCAGTGACATCAGGGCACTTCTGCGCCACCTCAGCCGGCACGGCGAGCAGGATCTGGGCGGCCTGGACCTCGGCGTCCTGCGCAGCTGGCTGGCCCAGCTGCAGACGTTGGGCGCGGCACGTTCCACACTTGCGAGGAAGGGTGCCGCTGCTCGCACGTTCACCGCCTACGCCCGCGGCAGGGGTTTGATCCCGGCCGACCCAGGAGCGCGCCTTGCCAGTCCGCGCCCTCATCGGTCGTTGCCCCAGGTCCTGAACACCGTACAGATCAGGGCGGTCATGGACGCGGCCGAGCGGCAGCCGTCCGGCCCGGACATCCTGTCTGGCGCGTTGGCCGTCCGGGACCGGCTGGTCCTGGAACTTCTGTACGGGTGCGGGATCAGAGTCGGCGAACTCGTCGGCCTCGACGTCGGCGACATTGACGACGAACGCCGGGTTCTCCGGGTCTTCGGTAAGGGCAGTAAGGAGCGGGTGACCCCGTACGGACTTCCCGCCCAACACGCGCTCGATGACTATCGGAACCTGGCCCGGCCGGCCCTGGTGCGCCCGAGCAGCCCCTCGGCACTGCTACTGGGCAGAAGCGGTGGGCGACTGGGGCAGCGGGAAGCCAGGCGGATCGTGCACTCGGCGATCGCCGGCGTTCCGGACACGCCCGACATCGGCCCGCACGGCCTCAGACACAGCGCCGCGACGCACGTGCTCGAGGGGGGAGCGGACCTGCGCAGCGTGCAGGAACTCCTCGGGCATGCCAGCCTGGCAACCACTCAGATCTACACCCACGTCAGCGCCGAACGACTCAAGGCCGTCTACCGCCAAGCCCATCCGCGCGCCTGAACCGTTGCAGTCGAGCGCGCACCGGCAGCAGGCTCACGCCGACGGCCAGCGACCCCACGGCCACCGGACCGGCGGCGAGCGCCGGGTCGAGCGATATCGCGGGCCGGCTGGCGCCGTATCGAGGCAGCAGGCGCACCGGTCCCGCACTCAGCAGCAGCAGCGGGTTCAGATAGTGCTCACCGCGCTTGAGGCCCCAATGCAGGCAGGCTGCCACTGGGCAGCCCGCATGTCCCGCCGTGAGAGTGCCGATCACCTGTCCAAGCCCAACGGTTTCGCCAGCTGACACGGTGACAGAAAGCGGCTCATACGTCGTACGGAGCCCAGCTGTGTGTTCGACACTGATCACACCGCGGCCGGCCAGCGGCCCGGCAAAGACGACTGTGCCTGCCCCAGCGGCCCGCACCTCCTGTCCCGGACGTCCGGCGAGGTCCACGCCACGGTGCCCTTCGCCGAAGGGATGATCCGGGGGATCGAATCCACGGGTGACCGTTATCGGTTGCGGCAGCGGGGCGCTCCAGTCACCGGCGGCTGCACTGGGCAGTGGCAGGGCGACGCAGACGCCGATCACCAGGATTAGCAAGACGACGAGCCGGTAGGGCGGAGGGATTCGCACACGTCAGATCGTGCTGCCCCGGGCCGACCTGCGGCCGCGGTGGGAAGCGGGTTGTGGCTAACCGCGCACCGACCCCGACCGGCTGTGGATGCAGGTGGCTACACTTGCTCCCAGCGGTCTGCCCTCGCGGTCGGCCGACTTCGCGTGACCTTCTCCACCTGAGGTGGAAGGCGGCTTCGTCTCGGTCCCGGCAACTTCGGGTCAACGCGGCTCCTGGGTCACCAGGGCGGCTCCCCGACGTGGGGCGTCGCGACAACCGAGTGAGCGGCATCGCGGGGTCACCTGCCGACGCGCGCGTGACATGAGAGGACGGCCAGTGGCTGTCGTCAGTATGAAGAACCTGCTGGATGCAGGCGTCCACTTCGGACATCAGACCCGGCGCTGGAACCCGAAGATGAAGCGGTTCATCTTCACCGAACGCAACGGCATCTACATCATCGACCTGCAGCAGACGCTGACCTACATCGATGACGCGTACGACTTCATCAAGCAGACCGTCGCCCATGGCGGCACGGTGCTGTTCGTAGGCACGAAAAAGCAGGCGCAGGAGGCGATCGCCGAGCAGGCGAACCGCGTCGGCATGCCGTACGTGAACCAGCGTTGGCTAGGCGGAATGCTCACCAACTTCCAGACCGTGCACGGCCGGCTGCAGCGGCTCAAGGAACTCGAGACGATGGAACAGACCGGGGTCACCGCGACGTTGAGCAAGAAGGAAGCCCTGGGCCTCTCCCGCGAGAAGGCGAAGCTGGAGCGCAGCCTCGGCGGGATCCGGGACATGGCCAAGACACCGAGCGTCGTGTGGATCGTAGACACCAAGAAGGAGCACATCGCGGTCGGCGAGGCGCGCAAACTGGGCATCCCAGTCGTCGCGGTTCTCGACACCAACTGTGACCCTGACGAAGTTGACTACAAGATCCCCGGCAATGACGACGCGATCCGAAGTGCGGCACTGCTGACCCGCGTTGTGGCCGATGCCGTGGCCGAGGGGCTGATGGCCCGCCAGGCGGCGCAGAGCACAGCCAGCGAAGGGGCCGACACCGGCGACGCCACCGAAATCGGAGCCAACGAGCCACTGGCCGAATGGGAGCGCGAGTTGCTCGAGGGCACCAAGCCCGACGATCAGTTGGCGACGGCACCGCCACCGTCGACAAACGGAGCGGCACCGCGCGAGGCATCCGAGGCTGCACCGCCCGCGGAGCCAACAACGGGCGACCAGTCGTCTCCGGAGAACTGATAGCGGCCAACGATCCACTACCTAGATCAACTACACGCAGCACGCCGGGCACGGCCGGATCACAGTTCCACGCCGCCGACCGCTGACCGACCAGCTCGTACGAGCACCTGCTAGCTGAAGGACACTGAATATGCCAAGCTTCACCGCTGCCGACGTCAAGCGGCTGCGCGACATGACCGGTTCGGGGATGATGGCGTGCAAGAACGCCCTCACCGAAGCCGACGGTGATTTCGACAAGGCTGTCGAGCTGCTGCGGATCAAGGGAGCCAAGGACGTCGGCAAGCGCCTGGAGCGCGCTGCTGCCAACGGCCTCGTTGTGATCCGCGACGCAGCGATGCTCGAACTCAACTGTGAGACCGACTTCGTTGCCAAGAACTCCGGATTCCAGGAGCTGGCCGGCCGCCTGATCGAGGTGATCCAGGCGACGAAGCCCGCTGACGTGCCCGCCCTCCTGGCACAGGCCATGCCGGACGGCAGCACCGTCGCCCAGACGTTGCAGGACGAGTCGGCAAAGATCGGCGAGAAGCTCGAGATCACCCGCTTCGTCGTCTTCGACGGGACCACCACGTCCTACCTGCACCGCAAGGCGACCGACCTGCCCCCCGCGATCGGCGTTCTCGTCGAGTACGAGGGCGGTTCCGAGGAGACGGCCAAGTCGGTGGCCATGCACATCGCTGCCAGCCGGCCGAAGTTCCTGACTCGAGCCGAGGTCCCGGCCGAGATCGTCGAGTCCGAGAGGCGAATCGCCGAGCAGACCGCCCGCGAGGAGGGCAAGCCCGAACAGGCGATGTCCCGGATCATCGAGGGCCGGGTGGGCGCGTTCTTCAAGGACTTCGTCCTGCTGGAGCAGGCCTCGATCACCGACCAGAAGCGCGACGTCGCAGCGGTGCTCTCCGACGCTGGCGTCATCGTGAATCGGTTTGCTCGCTTCGAGGTCGGGCAGCCGTAGGGCAGGATCGACCTATGTCGTTGCCGGGATATCGACGGGTTCTGCTGAAGCTGTCCGGTGAGACGCTCGGTGGGGGCCACGTCGGTATCGATCCACATGTGGTGGCTGACATCGCCCGCCAGGTGGCTGAGGTGGCCAACCGCGGGATTCAGGTGGCCATAGTGGTCGGAGGCGGCAACTACTTCCGTGGGGCCGAGCTGTCCCAGCACGGGATGGAACGGGCCCGCGCTGACTACATGGGAATGCTCGGCACGGTCATGAACTGCCTTGCATTGCAGGACTTCTGCGAGAAGGCCGGAGTGGCGACGCGCGTCCAGACCGCGATCACCATGGGCCAGGTCGCCGAGCCCTACATCCCGCTGCGGGCGATCCGGCACATGGAGAAGGGTCGCATCGTCATCTTTGGCGCCGGTGCCGGTATGCCGTATTTCTCCACCGACACCGTGGCCGCCCAGCGGGCGCTGGAGATCGGCTGTGAGGTGCTGCTCCTGGCCAAGAATGGGGTCGACGGCGTCTACGACGCCGATCCCAAGGAGTTCCCGGCCGCAATCCGGTTCGACACGATCACCCACGGCGAGGTACTGGCTCGTGGGCTGGCGGTGGCGGATGCCGCTGCGATCAGCCTTTGCCAGGCCAACGGGCTACCGATCGTGGTCTTCAGTCTCGACGTCGACGGGAACATCGCACGCGCGGTTGATGGTGAGAAGATCGGTACGCGGATCAGCACACCTGGCTGAGGACTCTCACCTGGAAGCCGCCGACAGAACAGCCTGATCAGGCCAACCGGCCGAGGACGGAGGAACGCGTGATCGACGACACACTCCTCGACGCCGAGGATCGGATGGACAAGGCGGTGTCAGTGTTGCGAGAGGATCTGGGCACTCTGCGGACTGGTCGGGCGACGCCATCCATGTTCAACAAGATCATGATCGACTATTACGGGGCCCAGACGCCGGTCCCGCAGATGGCATCCATCAACATTCCGGAAGCCCGAATGGCAATCATCAAGCCCTACGACATCAGCCAGTTGCCGGCGATCGAGAAGGCGATCCGAGACAGCGACCTGGGGGTCAATCCGGGTGGGGACGGCACCATGCTCCGCATCATCTTTCCCCAACTGACCGAGGAACGGCGGCGTGACCTGGGCAAGGTCGCGCGGGCCAAGGGGGAGGACGGCAAGGTGGCCGTACGCAACATCCGGCGCCGCGCCAAGGAAGAACTGGAGCGCTTGCAGAAGGACGGTGAGGTCGGTGAGGACGACGTTCGACGCGCGGAGAAGGAACTCGACGACATCACTGCCGCGCACGTGGGCAAGATCGACGAGGCCGTGAAGACCAAGGAAGCCGAGCTTCTCGAGGTCTGAGCGGTGGCCGAGGAGGGGCCCGAGAACCGGCCTGGCCCACCGACGACACCGTCCGACATCGGCTCGGAAGGCGCCTCATCGGGCGTCATTGTCTCTCCGGTCGAGCCATCCCCAGCGGCGCCGGTCCACCCTCCTTCGATCCACAACCGAAGCACCATCGGGTCCGCCCCAGCCGAGTCCCCGAGTCCGGCGACTGAATCGGGTCCGGCGACTGAATCGGGGTCGGCGACTGAATCGGGGTCGGCGACTGAATCGGGGTCGGTCGACCAATCCGTGCTGGGCGACCAACCAGTCCCGGTTGACTCCTCCGCGACGGTCGAGGCGAATGTTCCGGTCACCGAGAAGGCACCGGGTCTCGGCCCCGCCGGACGTGATCTGCCCGTCGCGATAGCGGTCGGGGTCGGCCTGGCCATCGCGATTGTGATGTCGCTGATCTTCTATCGGCCAGCTTTCCTGGGCATCGTGCTGGCGGCGGTCCTGATCAGCATCTGGGAGTTGAGCCGGGCGCTGCGCACGGTGCGGGTCCGGCCACCGCTGCTGCCACTCATGCTCGGCGCCACCGCGATGATCGTGTTGACCTGGCTCAGTGGTCCGGGCGGGCTCGCGGTGACCACGATGCTGACGGTGCTGGCCGCGATCGTGTGGCGCCTGTCCGACGGACCGGTCGGTTACTTCCGGGATGCCTCGACGGCGGTGCTGATCACGGTCTATGTGCCGTTGCTTGCCTGCTTTGCCGTTTTGATGCTGCGCCCCGACGACGGGGTCACCCGGATCGTCGCCTTCATCCTCACGGTGGTGTGTAGCGATGTCGGCGGATATGTGGCGGGTGTGCTGTTCGGCAAGCACCCGATGTCACCGACGGTCAGTCCCAAAAAGTCCTGGGAGGGGTTGGGCGGGTCGGTGCTCGCCTGCATGATCGCCGGCATGCTGCTAGTCGGTCTTGCGCTGGGTGGCGCTTGGTGGCAGGGAATTCTGTACGGCGCTGCGGTCGCGGTGACCGCGACTGTGGGGGATCTCGGCGAGTCGATCATCAAGCGTGACCTGGGTATCAAGGACATGGGTGGCCTGCTGCCCGGCCATGGTGGTCTGATGGACCGGATGGACTCGCTGCTGCCCTCGGCCGCAGTCGCATACCTCCTGCTTACTGCCTTCGTCCCGGAAGTGCTCAGCTGAGGCGGCGCACCGGCTAGCCGACGTCCAAGCCGGGATGCCTCAAGGCTGTGCGTGTTGCCGGATCCAGGTGTGCATCGCGATTCCTGATGCGACCCCGGCATTGATCGAGCGGGTGGATCCATACTGAGCGATCGAGCAGACCAACGAGGCAGATGACCGGGCAAGTTCGGTGAGGCCACTTCCTTCCTGACCGAAGAGCAGCACGCACTCCCGAGGGAGATCGGTCGTTTCCAGGGGGACGGCACCCGGCAGGTTGTCGATGGCCACGATCGGCAACCCGCCCTGTCTCGCCCATTCGGCAAACCCCGCGACATCAGCGTGATACCGGATGTGCTGATAGCGATCGGTGACCATAGCGCCACGGCGATTCCAGCGCCGCCGCCCGACGATGTGCACTTCAGCGGCAAGGAAGGCGTTCGCGGTACGAACGACCGTGCCGATGTTGAGGTCATGCGCGAAGTTCTCGATGGCCACGTGGAAGGGATGCCGGCGCTCATCGAGGTCGGCGACGATGGCCTCCATCGACCAGTACCGGTACCGGTCCACGACGTTGCGCCGGTCGCCATCGCGGAGCAACTCCGGGTCCAGCCGGGGATCGTCCGGAACAGGTCCGGTCCATGGCCCGACCCCGACCGCGGTGACGTTGACCGGTTCAGGCTGATCGATGGACACGCCTGACCGTATCTGGCGGCGGCGCCAGAGGTGGGGGCCGTGGAATCATGGTTCCCAACATGACTGCGACTTCGCTACCAGTGCCGCTGGTCTGGACCCCGCCTCGCGCCGCCAAACCGCCCCGCCACCTGGTCGATCTGTCGGTCGAGGGCGCTCGGGCTGCCATGGTGGCGGCAGGTCATCCGAGCTACCGAGCCGATCAGCTGTCCAGGCACTACTTCGACGCACCGGCCGATGCCGAGTTGACCACCGTGCCACATAGCGAGCGGGATCTCCTGCGTGCGGAGTTCCTTCCGCCGCTGCTCGAGTCGATCAACCAACGCGTTGCAGACACGGGCCGTACGCGCAAGACTCTCTGGCGGGCCTTCGACGGGACCCTCATCGAGAGCGTGCTGATGCGTTACCCGGATCGAGCCACGCTCTGCGTATCCAGCCAGGCCGGCTGCGGCATGGCCTGCCCCTTCTGCGCTACAGGTCAGGGCGGGCTGACCCGCAACCTGTCCGCGGGCGAGATCGTGGATCAGGTGGTCTGGGCAGCCAAGGCCATGAGAGCCGGCGAGCTGCCCGGCGGAGCCGGGCGACTGTCCAATGTTGTCTTCATGGGTATGGGCGAGCCCTTGGCCAATTACAACCGCGTGCTGACCGCAATCCGCCGGATGCTCGCTCCCACTCCTCATGGTCTCGGCATGTCCGCCCGCGGCATCACGGTCTCGACGGTCGGCCTGGTGCCTGCGATCCACCGACTCGGCCAAGAAGGACTTGCCCTCACCCTGGCCGTGAGCTTGCACGCCCCGGACGACGAGCTGCGTGACACCCTCGTCCCGGTGAACACGCGGTGGCCGGTACAGGAGGTCCTCGACGCGGCCTGGCACTACGCCGACGTGACCGGACGCCGGGTGTCCATCGAGTACGCGCTGATCAGAGACGTCAACGACTCGGTCGAGCGCGCAGATCAGCTCGGCCGCCTGCTCGCTGGGCGATTGACCCATGTCAACCTCATCCCGCTCAATCCGACGCCGGGTAGCAAGTGGGATGCCAGCTCGCCGCAGGCCCAGGATCGGTTCGTCGCAGCGGTGCAATCGCATGGCGTCGCCACAACTGTGCGCGACACCAGGGGGCGCGAGATCGATGGCGCCTGCGGTCAGCTGGCAGCCTCGGTCGGCGCCTCCCTGGCCACCCAGGACGGAGGCCGCCCTCGTGACCGATCATCCCGCGACTGAGGCCGAAGCGCATCCGCACAGCCACACCGACGTCTCCGGTGGCTGGCTGCGCGCTGCCGTCTTCGGAGCCATGGATGGGCTGGTCACCAATACTGCGCTGGTTGCGGGCCTCGGAGCGGCTGCCTCCAGCGGCACGGTCATCCTGGGCGGTGTCGCGGGACTCACTGCCGGCGCGATCTCGATGGCTCTTGGCGAGTGGACCTCGGTCTCGACCCAGAACGAACAACTCGACCTCGAGTTGGACAAGGAGCGTCGCGAGCTTCGGATCCATCCGATCGAAGAGCGCGCCGAACTCGTCGACCTGTGGGTCAGCCGGGGCCTGGATCGCGACCTCGCTGGCCAGGTCGCCGAGCAACTGTCCCGAGACCCCGAACAGGAACTGCGCGAACACGCCAGGGCCGAACTCGGGCTGGATCCGGATGAGAAGCCCTCACCGTGGACGGCCGGTATCTCATCCTTCGTCTGTTTCGCGCTCGGTGCGCTGATCCCTCTGCTGCCCTACCTCATGGGTTACGGCGAGGTCTGGCTGGCGGTTGCAGTGGGCGGTGTTGGCCTGTTCTTCGCCGGCGTGCTCTCAGCACGGTTCACTGCCCGGCCGTGGTGGTCCGGTGGACTCCGTCAGTTGATCATGGGATTGCTCGCGGCGGGTGTGACGTACCTGATCGGTTACTGGATCGGCGCCCCCACGAGCTGAGCGAAACGTCGATGACGGCGTTGACGCGTGGGTAACATCCAGCGCAATGGTGATGGCGGCCGTGCAGGAGATGAGGGGAACGCCTCCCCCTGACCTGTTCGTCTCGCTGTCAGATCAGCTGGCCAACGTCCGTCGATGGAACGAAGAACGAGGTTGGGGCCTCGATCCCGCCGAACTCGATGCAATAGACCTCATCCCTCGTACGTATAGCGACCCGCTCGTGGTCGAGGTCATCGCGGTATATCTCGACGACCTCGCCGAACGGGACGGTCAGGAACCCCTCGACGGCATTCGGCGGACATTTCACGAGTTGTGGCAGGTCGCCTGCGAGAAGCAGCCCAAGACTTGGTTCTGGGACTGGGTGCGTGACCGCTACAACCCGCGGCCGAAGCCGGTGCGGTTGCTCCCCGGCATCATCCATTGGCCGGGGGTCCGCCGGATGACCGTCGACCTGGGGGCTCATTGGGTGCCGGGCGAACACATCCGGCCGAGCAACCTCCGCGGCCCGGACTCCGCGCACGCGGAGATCCTCGCCGCGGCGGCGCACTTTCCGAAGTGGGCACGCGCGATGGATGGGACGAGCGTGCCCTACATCTGGTTGTCGGGATACCAGGTCACCTATCCCGAGGAATCCACCCACCTGCGGCTGCCGGGCCTTGCCTGGGTGGAATACCGCGCCACGCTGAGTCTGACGGTGGATCGGGTCGATCGGTCCCACGCCGGCTGGGCGTCACCGGTCATCTAGCCGAAGGCCGGGGTCAGTTGCGCCAGGCGTTACGACGACGCACGGCATCGCGAATCAAGATCGCGACGATCAGTCCGGCGATCCCGAGCGTCCAGAGGTTCTCGACATCTCCGGTGTGGTTGCCGAATAGCACCATCAGCACCAGGGAGACCACCGTCAGCCAGCCGAGCACCCGCGGAATGACCTTGAACTCCTGATGCCAGCCCCAGTCCTCCGGCCGTTCATGGGGGACGAGGACGTAGCCATCGAATGACGTCGGGGCCGGGTCGTGCCCCGGCTCGGCAGTGGCGCTCACATGGCTCCCTTCGACCGTTTGCTTGTGGGCGACATCATCGCAGACCGGCCGCGGTCAGGATCTCGCAATCGGGCACGGCCGCTCGAAGAATGCGCCAGGAAGTGCGGCCGGGCTGGACCGCAATGGGATGCCGGGCGGCGCGCAGGAGCGCGACATCATGCGAGGAGTCGGCGTAGGCATAGTCAACAGGCAGCGTGTACCCGGCCGCGAGCAGCCGCGTCACCTTGGCCGTTCCGCGACGATCGCGTTCCGACACCCATCCGCCCCGGAGTGGATGCAGACGCGAGGCCACGACCGTTGCCCCCACGATGCCGAGCGCGCGCACGATCTCGCTGGCTACCGGTTCCACCGCCGCCGTGGCCACGACGACCTGTGCGCCGGACTGCTGGTGCGCAGCCAACCGGGCAAGGGCGATCTCGATCCGGTTACCGGAGTCCGGCCCCGCATGCCAGCTGGCAAACGTTCGGGCCCGGCGTTGGAGTTCTGACTCGGTACGGCCGACCGTGGCCAGCCAGACCAAAGCCGAACCGAGGCCGATTCGGGTTCGCCGAGGTAGCAGCATGGCGAGCACCATGGGCGAGCCCAGAGCCACGAGCAGCAGCCGCCACGGCGAGCGGTAGATCAGCCGGCGGACGAACTGGCCGAAGGAGCTACCGCCGACCAGTGTCCCGTCCAGATCGAAGACC
The DNA here is from genome assembly GCA_030860025.1 of Actinomycetota bacterium. Taxonomy (GTDB): domain Bacteria; phylum Actinomycetota; class Actinomycetes; order Mycobacteriales; family Geodermatophilaceae; genus JACCQS01. The sequence goes on along the minus strand of JALZIX010000265.1, from coordinate 1,806 downwards.
ACGACGTCGCCGGCATCGGCCGGGGCAGCGTTCATCGGACCAAGTGTGCTGGCCTTCTTCCCCGATGTGCGTTGCGGGGCCGCACGTACGGACCGCCATGCGTGAGACTGGAGCTGTGTCCGAACCTCGACGCGTCATCCTGCTCGGCTCCACGGGCTCGATCGGAACGCAGGCGTTGCAGGTGATGGCCGAGCGCCCGGAGAGGTTCACCGTCAGTGGGATCGCGGCGGGCGGTGCCAATCCGCAACTCCTAGCCCGTCAGGCGCTGGATTGCGGAGCGGGGACGGTGGCTGTGGCTCGGGCTACGTCGGCTCAGGACCTGCAGCTGGCCTTCTACGCCGAGGCGAGCCGCCGTGGCTACGACGAGGGCAATTACCGGGTTCCGGAGATCCTCGCCGGGCCGCAGGCCACCGCCGAACTGGCCGGCCGTCCGGCCGATGTCGTGCTCAACGGGATCACCGGCTCCATCGGCCTCGAGCCCACCCTCGCCGCCCTTGCCGCGGGTTCGATGCTGGCCCTGGCCAACAAGGAATCACTGATCGCCGGTGGCGATCTCGTGCTGGCCGCCGCCTTGCCGGGTCAGATCGTGCCGGTCGACTCGGAGCACTCGGCTTTGGCCCAGTGTCTTCGGGCAGGCTCGGCAGCCGAGGTAGCGCGGCTCATCCTGACTGCGAGCGGTGGTCCGTTCCGGGGCAGGACGCGCGCCGACCTCGCCGACGTCACCGTCGAGCAGGCGCTGGCCCATCCGACCTGGGCGATGGGCCCGGTCGTCACCATCAACTCCGCCACCATGGTGAACAAGGCGCTGGAGGTCATCGAGGCGCATCTGCTGTTCGGCATTCCCTACGACCGCATCGACGTCGTGGTGCAGCCGCAGTCGATCGTGCACTCGATGGTCGCCTTCATCGACGGCTCGATCATGGCCCAGGCCAGCCCCCCGAATATGAAGCTGCCCATCGCGCTGGCCCTGTCCTGGCCCGATCGGCTTGCCGATGTGACGCCCGCCCTGGCTTGGACCCGAACCCAGAGCTGGGACTTCGAGCCGTTGAACGACGAGGCGTTTCCGGCGATCGAACTGGCGCGCTCCGTCGGTCGTACGGGGAGATGCCTCCCGGCTGTCTACAACGCGGCGAACGAGGAGGCGGTGGCCGGGTTCCTGCAGGGGAACCTCCCGTTCACCGGAATCGTCGACACCGTGGCGCGTATCGTCGAGAGGGCGCCGGACTTCGGCGTACCGACGTCGGTATCCGACGTCCTATCGGCCGAATCCTGGGCCCGCGACAATGCGCGGGCCCTCATCGCAGGGGAGCGCACCGTTGCCCGAACGCCCCGTACCTAGGACTTCGCCGTGAGCGGGCTCCTGTGGACGATTCTCGGCGTCGGATTGTTTGCCGTCGGCTTGCTGTTCTCCATCTGGTTCCACGAGCTCGGTCACTTCATGTGGGCGCGCAAGTTCGGCATGCGTATACCGCAGTTCATGGTGGGGTTCGGCCCGACCCTGTGGTCACGCCAACGTGGCGAGACCGAGCACGGCATCAAGGCGATACCACTCGGCGGCTATATCCGCATTGTGGGCATGATCCCTCCGGCCAAATCCGACGGTCAGCCGCGCACCTACGGCCGGCTGCGCCGGATGATCGAAGAGGTGCGTGGAGCCGCACTCGACGACATCCAGCCGGGGGACGAGGACCGGGTCTTCTACCGCAAACCCTGGTGGCAGCGGGTGATCGTCATGTTGGCCGGGCCGGTGCACAACCTCGTTCTGGCCGTGTTCCTCTTCACGGTCATCCTGGTCGGTTTCGGCAT
>JALZIX010000247.1 GCA_030860025.1 Actinomycetota bacterium | reverse complement strand
TTCGCGTTCAAGGGCCTGTGGGAGTGCAACTGGCTGCAGGGCGTCGAAGGCGGCATCGACCCCAGCCACGTGTCGTTCCTGCACCGGTTCCTGCAGGAGGACCCGCGTGAGGAGTACGGGCAGCAGTTCCGTGAGGAGGTCGCCGGCACCGGAAAGACCCTCTCCGCGATTGTCGGGGAAAGCTTCCGACCCGACATCGAGGTGGAAAGCGCCGAGCACGGACTGCGGGTGTACGCGCTGCGGCAGCTGGACCCACAGACCCGGCACGTGCGGATCACCAACCTGGTCTTTCCCAATGCCTTTGTGGTGCCGTTCGGCAACGACAAGGTGTTTTGCCAGTGGCATGTGCCGATCGATGACGAGAACCACTACTGGTACATGATCCTCTACGACTTCGCGGCTGTGACGGACCAGGAGACCCTGCTGGCCCAACGATTGGCCGAGGTATCGCTCCCGGACTACCGCCCACTGCGCAATCGGCGCAACAACTGGGGATTCGACCCGGCCGAGCAACGCACCCTCACCTACACCGGGATGGGCCTGGACATCAACGTCCATGATCAGTGGGCCGTGGAGAGCATGGGGGCGATCCAGGACCGTACGGTCGAACGCCTCGGCGCCTCCGATCGCGCGGTGACAGCAAACCGCCGTCTTCTGCTCAAGGCGCTCGATGCCTACGAGGCCGGCGCCGGCCTGCCGGCGCACCCGGTCGACGCCGAGCAGGCTGCAGAGCTCATCGGGCCGCTAGCGATCGACACCGTGTGCTCGGTCGCCGGCTGGGAGCAACAGTGGCGCGCGCACGAGGCTGACCGGCGGACCAGATCGCCGTGGGCGGCTGAGCAGATGTCGCACTGATGGCCCGCAACGCCGACGAGCGGCCGATCGGCGAGGGCGGAAGCGGCTACAGCGCCCGGCCACTGCTCGCCGCTGACCGTGAGGGCTTCGTGGAGCGCCACGGACTGTGGGACGAGCGGCACCACGCAGCGGCAGCCCAGGTCCGCCGGGTCATGGACGAACGGGGGCTCGAGCGGGTACGGATGTCATTCGGCGACCAGCACGGGATCCTTCGGGCCAAGACGATCACCCGGTCTTCCTTTGCCGGCGTGCTTCGAACCGGCCTGACGGTGCCGTCCTCGCTGGTGCTCAAGGACACCTCCGGTCGGACCGCCTTTCCGGTGTTCACCCCGGGCGCGGGGATCGACATGCCGCAGCTGGCCGGGGTGGGCGACCTGGTGCTGGTCGGTGATCCAGCAACGTTCCGGGTGCTGCCCTGGGCACCCGGCACCGGCTGGATGCTGTGTGACGCCTACTTCCCGGACGGCTCCCGCGTGCCGTTCGATACCCGGCACATCCTCCGTCAATGCCTGGATCGCCTGGCCGACCGGGGCTTCTCGATGACCGTGGGGGCAGAGCTGGAGTTTCATGTCTTCGGCTCGGACGAGTCGGTGCTGACTCCTGATCGGGTCAGCCAGCCAGGTGTCCCCGGTCGCGCGCCGAGCGTGCGCCCGACGACACCCGGGGCGCAGCTGTTGCACGAGGAGGGTCTGGACGCACTGGACGAGTTGGTCGCCGACCTGCACCGCGGACTCGAGGCGTTGGATCTGCCGCTGCGCTCGCTCGAGCTCGAGTTCGGTGCCAGCCAGCTCGAGATAACCCTCGCACCGACCGACGCGATGGTCGCCGCCGATCACGTGCTGCTGTGTCGCTCGGCGATCCGTCAGCTCTGCCGCCGGCGCGGCCTGCACGCGACGTTCATGTCCAGGCCGGCAGGGACGGAGTCCGCTTCGACCGGTTGGCATCTGCACCAATCGCTGCGCCATGTGGATTCAGGGGAAGCTGCGTTCGTACCCCTCGATGAGCGGTCCGCGCTGTCGGCTACCGGGCAGCAGTGGCTGGCCGGGCTACTGCACCACGCCGCGGCGGCCGCGGCATTCACCACGCCGACCATCAACGGCTACAAGCGCTTTCGCCCGCACTCCCTTGCCCCTGACCGGGTCGTGTGGGGCCGGGACAACAAGGGGGCCATGGTCCGGGTGATCGGGGAAGCGCAGGACCCGAACACCAGGCTGGAGAACAGGTCGGGGGAGCCGGCGGCCAACCCGTACCTGTACGTCGCCTCCCAGGTGATCAGCGGACTGGACGGCATCGCCGCCCGTCGCGATCCTGGCCCGGCCACCGATGACCCGTATGCCGCAGACGCGGCACGGCTACCGCGAACACTGATCGCCGCCCTCGACGCGCTGGATGCCAGCGACGTGTTCGAGGCTGCGCTCGGTCGTCCCGTCCTGGACTGGTTCCTGACCATCAAGCGGGCCGAGGTCGACCGCTACCTCTCCCACGTCTCGGACTGGGAGCAGCGCGAGTATCTGGGCCTGTTCTGATCGGGTTCCGCCACCCACGCTCGATGCTTCGGATCAGTGCCGGATACACGAACAGGTACCGGAACGGCTTGATCGCGGCCATGTAAGCGGCGCCGAACAGTCCGTTGGGCTTCACCAGGACTGCCATCTGGCCGCGGTAGCCGCCGGAGTCGTCCGGGACCCAGCCGCGGTGCATCACCGTGTGCACCGTCCGGTTGGCCAACTCCGCCGCGAACTCGTCCTCGAGCTGGTACAGCGGGCTGAATGGGGAAAAGTCCGGACCTGTCGGCGTCTCTCGCAGGTCGCTCGGTAGCCGGTCCCTGAGCGAGGGGACCCGGGAGCCCAGGCCCCCGTCCGGGCGGTCCCAGCCCAGCAGGGCGCCGAGCTTCCACCGGGCTTCCCACAACGTACGGACCACGAGTGGGGCATCGTCAGGGAAGTTGCCCGAAAAGATCTGCGACACAAGTCGAGATAGGTCGTGCGGGCCGCCCGGCGTCGGAAGCGCCCACACGTCCTCGACCTCGAAGTCGGTGGTGAGCTCGTGGATGCGCCAAGGCCGGGAGGTGTGCGCGGTATTCGGCAATTTCATGGCGGGATCTCCTAACTTCCAGGGTCCGGTCAGGGCTTGGCGGCGACCCGCCGACGGTGGGCCACGATCAACATGCCGGCGGGGAGGAGCCCTAAGGGGAAGCCGGAGGGCTCCAGCACAGCCGAGCAGATCAGGAGCCAGATCGCCAGGCCGTACCCGATGAAGCCGGGAATCGGCACGTCGGTGCGGATGAGGCGGAGCAGCAACGCGGACAACAGCAGAAGAGGTATGGCGAAACTGCCCAGCAGCTGCCAGAAGGCTCCCTGCGCCTGCGACATCTCCACGTCCAGCACCTGCGGACCCCACAACTGTCCCGACAGCCAAGCACTGAGGTGGCCCTGGGCAACCACCTGAATGCTGAAGAAGACGACGTGGATCGAGGAGATGACGATCAGAGCCCAGATCGCTGCGCGCTCCAGTGCCTGACCGGACGCGACGGTCGGCCTATTTACGGTTCTATCAGTTCCGATACTCATGGTTCCGTATAGTGACACAGTGCCCAAAGCTGCGCAAGCGCGGGGTCGACCGCGCGATGAGGCCCTCGACGGACGCCTGTTCACGGCCGTGCGCGAGCTGCTCGTCAGCTCCGGCTATCCCGCTCTGACAATGGACGCGCTGGCGGCTCGCGCACGGGTCGGCAAGGGGGCGATCTACCGGCGCTATACCAGCAAGCCGGAGGTAGTGATCGCCGCCCTCTTCTACGACCAGAGCATGGTTCCGGATGTTGACACCGGATCCCTGCTCGGCGATCTGCGGGCCGAATCGGAAGGCCTACTCGCCGTTTTTCAGGCGCCGATCGCGTTGGCCGCCCTGCCGTACCTGCTCGGCGAACTCGGAAACGCGGAGTTCCAGCAGCGGGCGCAGCGGCGATTCATCGCTACCGACTTGGAGCGGGTGGACGGGATCCTGAGCCGAGCTCGCGAGCGTGGAGAGCTGTCCGAGCCCCCCGACACCTCGCTGACCTGCGCGGTATTGCTCGGAGTCGCCTTCACCTGGCTCTACGTCTTTCGATGGGAGGTCCCCGGAGACCTCGCCGAGCGGATGGCCCGCTTCGTCGTCGGCGGCCTGACCGGCTGAGGCAACCCGCCGAGCGATGGCGGCTACAAGCTACCTGACCCACGTCTCGGACTGGGAACAGAGCGAGTATCTGGGCCTGTTCTGAACCTGATTGCGGCCTGCCACGCAGCATGCACATCCTCGGCAATGGGGGCGGTGCAGGCGGCTACGTACCCGTCCGGCCGGATCAGCCACGTACGGGCGCGGCCGTCAGGCGAATAGACGGTACGTACGGCTGCACTGTCGTCAGCGAACGCGACCATCGAAGTCGGAACCTCGGGCGACTCGACGCCGGCCGTGACCGCCAGCCATCTACCACCTGCATCGACCAGGCGACTACGTAGTCGGCTGCCGTCCCCGGTCACGACGTCGACCAGGATCGCCCCGACCAGAGGTGGATCGTCGGGCCGGTGCCTCGGAAACAGTCCGCCCTCGTAGACCATCGGGGTCGCCAGCCGGCCGGAGTTCACCGCCGCCCGCGCCTGCGGTTCAGACCTGCTGGCCCGCAGGATTCGGTCCCGTTCCGCGCGAAATTCAGGGGAAGGTGCCATGAAGCGCATGGTCTCGTCGGTGACCGCGAGGTTCTCCTGGGCGGCGGCCCTGCGTTCGCTGGAGTAGCTGTCCAGCAACGATTCCGGTGCCTGGCTGGAGAGCACGTGCTCGAGTTTCCAAGCCAGATTGGCAGCGTCCGCCACGCCGGAATTGAGCCCGCGGGCCCCGAACGGGCTCATCAGATGCGCGGCATCCCCGGCCAGGAACACCCGCCCGGCCCGCAAGGCGTCGGCGCAGCGTTGATGGAAGCGGTAGACGGTGAGCCAGACCGGCTCGAAGTCGACATCGCCGATGATCATGCGGATGCGTTGCTCCAAGCGGCCGCTGTCTCGTTCCACGTCGAGGTCGAACTCGCTGGAGACCTGCCAGTCGATCCTCCAGATCCCGTCAGGCTGGGGGTGGATGAGTACGGTCCGGCCGGGGTTGAACGGAGGGTCGAACCAGAACCGTCGCTCAGCGGGGAACGGCAGGTCCGCGCGGATGTCGGCGATCAAGAAGCGGTCGTTGTGGCTGTGTCCGGGGAACTCGATCCCGAGCAACCTTCGTACCGTCGACCGCGCTCCATCAGCAGCCAGCGCGTACCTGCCGGTGACGTTCCGGTCGGCACCGAAGAACGTCACCGAGACATCGTCCTGCTGCACGTCGCACACTGGCTGTCCATAGTGGACAGTGACCAGCTCGTGCTGTTCGGCGCGCTGAACGAGGGCTTGCTCCACCTCGCTCTGGCTGATGTTGACGAACGGTGGAAAGTGCTCGGTACTGCTGCCAGGCAGGGTGATGGAGAAAAGTTCGGTGTCCTGAAAGTAGGTCCGACCGATCGACCAGGCGACACCTCGGTCGGCCACCCACTCCCCGATCCCGACGCTGTCCCAGATCTCCAAGGTCTCCCGCTGCATGCACAGGGCCTTCGAGCCCTCCTGGTCCGGGGTCGAACGGGCTTCCAGGACGCCGACATTGACGCCTCGGTCGGCCAGCAGCAGGGCCAGGGTCAGCCCGACCGGCCCAGCACCCGCGACGACCACGTCGAACTCCGCCGTTATGCGCATAACGGTCAAAATCTCGCCCGAATTTTCGCCTTTATGGGCATAACGGTCAGAAACAGGGGCCGCTTCGTCGCCTTTATGCGCATAACGGTCAAGGGGCTGGGACGTGTTCAGCTCTGGAGTTCGGCCCAGACCTGGCGATCGCGTTCGGCGGTCCAGATCCGCGGCCGCTCGATCCCGGACAACTCGTCCCAGAGCCGCGACACGTTGAACGGCATGCAGTGCTCGAAGATCGGCCAGGATCCGTAATCGGCGACCAGCGCGCCGTGCGCGGCAACGAAGGCGTCCTTGAGCGTCCTCCCGGCCGCCTGCACCGGCGCCACCTGATCGCGCATCGTGGTCAGGAAGCGCCGGGTCTGCGCGATCCCCGCCTGCACCTCGTCGCGCCCGCGCATCACCCGGCCGCGGCCGCCGACCATGATCTCCGCGTCCAGGGCCGAGACCCGATCCAGCGTCGAGCTCATCCAGTCCGCGTGGATGGCGTCACCGGTATAGAGCGCCGCTTCCCCCTCGACCAGGTCGCCCGCGAAACAGATCCGCTCCTCGGGCAGCCAGACGACGATGTCGCCCTCCGTGTGACCGCGCCCCAGGTGCAGCAGTTCGGCGATCCGTCCGTCGCCGAGGTTGATCGCCAGTCGCTCGGTGAACGTCTCGGTCGGATAGGTCAGGCCTGGAATCGTCTCCGCGCCGGCGAACAGCCGCGGCATGCGTCCCGCTTCGCTCTCCCAGTCCTGCTGACCACGCTCCCGGATCAGCGCAAGCGTGGTCTGGCTGCTCACGATCCGCTTCGCGCCGAACGCGGCGGCCCCGAGCGTGCGCACCGCGTGGTAGTGGGTCAGCACGAGATCTCGTACCGGCAGATCGGTGACGGTACGGAGATCATCCAGCCACTTCTGGGCCATGTACGGGGTGGCGCGTGCCTCCACGCAGAGCAACGCATCCTTTCCCGCGATGGCCCCGACGTTCGGATCGCCCTCGCAGGTATAGGCCCAGACTCCGTCGGCGAGCTCCTCCAACGTGGCGGTCTTTTCGCTGAGGTCGGTGCTCGAGGCGAACGGCTTACTCA
>JALZIX010000218.1 GCA_030860025.1 Actinomycetota bacterium | reverse complement strand
CCTCAGGCGGCGCGCTGACCGCACTTTCTCCGGATAATGTCACTTCAGGTAGTGGCCGCGACGTACGGTCATCGGGTGTCTGATGGTCTGAACTTCGACGAAGGACCTGAGCGCCGGGCCCTGCGGGAGGCGGTGGCCGATCTCGGCTCGAAGTACGGCCAGCGCTACTTTCTCGACCAGGCGCGCAGCGGCGGCACCACCGACGAACTGTGGGCCGAGGCCGGGAAGCTCGGCTTTCTGGGCGTCAACCTGCCCGAGGAGTACGGCGGAGGCGGCGGCGGTCTCGGCGAGCTGGCCCTGGTCCTCGAGGAACTCGGCGCGGCTGGCTGCCCGCTGCTGATGATGATCGTCTCGCCGGCGATCTGCGGAACCATCCTGGCCCGATTCGGCACGGACGAGCAGAAGACCCGGTGGCTCCCTGGCCTCGCCGACGGCGCCATCACGATGGCGTTCGCGATCACCGAACCGGATGCCGGGTCGAACTCGCACAACATCGCAACCGTGGCCCGTCCGGACCGGAGCGCGACCGGCGGTGCCGGCTGGCTGCTGACCGGACGCAAGGTCTGGATCTCGGGGGTCGACCTGGCCGACGCGGTCCTCGTGGTGGCCAAGCTCGCCGATGGCCCGAGGGGGACACTGCGCCCAGCGCTGTTCGTCGTACCCACTGACTCCGCCGGCTTCGAGGCACAGCCGATTGCGACCGAGATCGTCTCGCCGGAGCGTCAGTTCTCGGTCTTCCTCGATGACATCTCGCTGCCGGCGGACGCGCTGGTTGGGCACCCCGACGCGGGCATCGCCCAGCTCTTCGCTGGGCTCAACCCGGAGCGGGTGATGGCTGCTGCCTACGCCGTGGGAGTGGCGCGACTGGCCATGGCCAAGGCGAGCGAGTACGCGCGTACCCGCACGGTGTGGTCCGCCCCGATCGGCTCGCATCAAGGACTGGCCCACCCACTCGCCGCCTGTCAGGTCGAGGTCGAACTGGCCGCGCTGATGACGCAGAAGGCAGCCTGGCTGATCGACCATGGTCAGGACGAAGCGGCCGGCGCAGCCGCGAACACCGCGAAGTACGCGTCGGCCGAGGCGGCCGTACACACCGTCGATCAGGCAATTCAGATCCACGGTGGGAACGGGCTGTCGCAGGAGTACGGGGTGGCCGCGCTGCTTGCTATGTCGCGGGTGTCCCGGATCGCCCCGGTCAGCCGAGAAATGATCCTGAGCTTCATCGCCCAACACAGCCTGAGGTTGCCTCGCTCCTACTGAATTGACAGGCAAGTGGTTACTTGCCTAACGTTGCAGCGTGAGTGATCTGTTCAAGGCACTTGCCGACCCGACCCGGCGCGCCATTCTCGACGAACTGCACGAGCGCAACAGTCAAACGCTGTTCGAGTTGTGCGTGCGTCTCACGACCAAGCACGGCTTGAGCTCCTCGCGTCAGGCGATCTCTCAGCATCTAGCCGTCCTGGAGGCGGCTGGGCTGGTAGGCACCCGGCGTCAGGGTCGCTACAAGTTCCACGATCTGCACACCGCACCCCTGCGCACCATCACCGAGCGATGGCCGCCCGGCCCCGAGAGGAAGTCCACATGAAGGTCTATGTCATGAGCGTGCTCGTCGATGACCAGGACAAGGCACTGCGCTTCTACACCGACGTCCTGGGATTCGTGAAGAAGACCGAGATCCCGATGGGTGGGCATCGCTGGTTGACGGTCGTCTCGGCCGAGGACCCGGACGGCGTCGAGGTCTCCCTCGAGCCGGACGAGCACCCCGCGGCGCGCCCGTTCAAGGAGGCGCTGGCCGCGGACGGGATTCCGTGGACCTCCTTCGCCGTCGACGATGTTCCGGCCACGGTGGCCCGGCTGCAGGCGGCCGGGGTCCGATTCACCCAAGAGCCCCTCCAGATGGGCACGGTCACCACAGCTGTGCTGGATGACACCTGCGGCAACCTGATCCAGCTCGCGAGCCACGGCTGATCTCGCAAGGGCGACTTGCTGCCCGGCTCGGGGCGCGCGGAGTGATGTGCAAGCAGCGTGAGACACGCCCATCCCAGGTCTTGACTATTCCTCGACGCTGACTTCGGCTAGGGGATGCCGCTGGCCAGGACGCTCCGCCTGGCATCTGAACCGCCCCGTACAGTCGGGAGCTGTGGTCAGCCAATTCGGGCTTACCGAGCTGCTCTCCCGCCTGCTCGTCGCGTTCACCGTCGAGTTCGACGGCGTGGCCGAACAGCGGATCGAGCACCGTCGGGGACATAAGGATTCGGTTTGGCTGGCGTCCCAGGCGATGTGGGCGAACTTCCTGCAGTTCGTACCGGCCGACGGCGTACCGCTGAACCGGCTGGCTTCCCTCATACCCATCATCAACCTGCCCGGCCTGCGCCGTTGGGGGTACCTGCGCCTTGAGCCAGACCCGGCGGGGAGGAGACCGGCGCCGGACACGGTCCTCCGGATGACCCGGGAGGGCGCCCGGGCGGCCGCCGCGTGGAACGGGCTCGCCGACGAGATCGAGCAGCGTTGGCGGACCCGGTTCGGTTCGAACGCCGTGACGCGGCTGTCGGCCGCGCTGGCCAAGCTCGACACCGAGCCCGCCACGCCGTACCTGCCGGTGGTCAACTTCGGCGACGGCATGCGCAGCGACCACGCTCGTGGCCTGGCCGCGGTGGGTCCGGATGATCTGTCCGTACGGCTGTCCCACGTCCTGCTCGCGCATACCCTGGACTACGAGGCGAGGTCGCAGCTGTCGCTGCCACTCGTCGCCGATGTGCTGGTCCACCTCGGCGAACGCGATACGCCGGTCACCGAGCTGGTCGCCGCGTCAGGCGTCTCCAAGGTGGCGATCAACGTGCTGCTCGGCTTCCTGCAACGACGCCGGCTCGGCGTCGTTTCTTCCCAAGAGCGGCGACGTCTCGTCCGGCTGACGGACACCGGCATGGGGGCGCGCGAGCAGCATCTTTACACACTGGACGGTCAGCGGAAACGCCAGCGCGAGCGCTACGGCGAGGTGGTCGACGAGCTGAGCGCCGCCGCGCTGGCCATCCTTGATGCCAGCGCGGCGGACCACACGCCCCGCCTCGCCGAAGGACTGCGGCCGCTGCCGGGTAGCTGGCGGGCCCGGCCGTCGTACCTGGTACAGACCGAGGCATTCGTCGCCGACCCGTGGCGGCTACCCGCACAGCCGATGGTTCTGCACCGCGGCGGCTACCCGGACGGCAGCTGACGGCACGGACACGTTCCACCGCGAACGCCTGGCCAGGACGCCGAACTGTCCACGGCGCAGGCGCTCAACGGCGATCGGCGGCTCGGTCAGCTCGCCGCCGCCACCGAAACCCGGGTCACCAATGGTCCGGCAGCCGGGCCGCCGGCCCGGACGACCAACTGGGGAACATTCTGAACTGCGGGCGCGTTAAGCTGGCAAGAAAGTTGAGCGAAGCTGGCGCAAGCTAAAGCCCCTGTCCAAAGCAGCACAGAGAGAAAGGCACCACCCATGGCACGAGCGGTCGGGATCGACCTCGGCACCACCAACTCTGTCGTCGCAGTCCTCGAGGGCGGCGAACCGACGGTCATAGCCAACGCCGAGGGGTCGCGGACCACCCCCTCGGTCGTGGCCTTCGCCAAGAACGGCGAGGTCATCGTCGGCCAGGCGGCCAAGAACCAGGCGGTCACTAACGTCGATCGCACCATCCGCTCCATCAAGCGTGAGATGGGCACCGACTGGTCGGTCGACATCGACGGCAAGAAGTACACCCCGCAGGAGATCTCCGCACGGATCCTGCAGAAGCTCAAGCGAGACGCCGAGACCTACCTCGGTGAGACCATCACCGACGCTGTAGTGACAGTCCCGGCCTACTTCGAGGACGCCCAACGGCAGGCCACCAAGGAGGCCGGTGAGATCGCGGGCCTCAACGTCCTGCGGATCGTCAACGAGCCGACCGCGGCCGCCCTCGCGTACGGCCTGGACAAGGGCGAGAAGGAGCAGACGATCCTGGTCTTCGACCTCGGTGGTGGGACCTTCGACGTCTCCCTGCTGGAGATCGGCGAAGGCGTCATCGAGGTCAAAGCCACCGCCGGTGACAACCACCTCGGTGGTGACGACTGGGACCAGAAGGTCCTCGAGCACCTTGTCAAACAGTTCAACGTCGCCAACGGCATCGACCTGTCCAAGGACAAGCTCGCCATGCAGCGGCTGCGTGAAGCCGCCGAGAAGGCCAAGATCGAGCTGTCCGGTGCGCAGTCGACCAACGTCAACCTGCCCTACATCACGGCGGGGGCGGAGGGGCCGCTCCACCTGGACGTCACGATCACCCGCGCCGAGTTCCAGCGGATGACCCAGGACCTGCTCGACCGTACGAAGGCCCCCTTCAATCAGGCCATCCGCGATGCGGGCATCAAACTGTCCGAGATCGACCACGTGGTCATGGTGGGTGGATCCACCCGCATGCCGGCCGTCACCGACCTGGTGCGCGAGCTGACCGGCGGCAAGGAGCCCAACAAGGGCGTCAACCCGGACGAGGTCGTGGCTGTCGGCGCCGCCCTGCAGGCCGGTGTGCTCAAGGGCGAGGTCAAGGACGTCCTGCTGCTCGACGTGACCCCGCTGTCGCTGGGGATCGAGACCAAGGGCGGCATCATGACCAGGCTGATCGAGCGCAACACGACGATCCCGACCAAGCGCTCGGAGATCTTCACGACGGCCGATGACAACCAGCCGTCAGTCCAGATCCAGGTGTATCAGGGCGAGCGCGAGATGGCCTCGTACAACAAGAAGCTCGGCATGTTCGAGCTCTCTGACCTGCCGCCGGCACCGCGTGGTGTCCCGCAGATCGAGGTTGCCTTCGACATCGATGCCAACGGCATCGTGCACGTCCATGCGAAGGACCTGGGTACGGGCAAGGAGCAGTCGATGACGATCACCGGCGGCTCGGCGCTCCCCAAGGACGACATCGCGCGGATGATGGCCGACGCCGAGGCGCACGCCGACGAGGACAAGGCGCGCCGCGAGGAAGCCGAGACCCGGAACATGTCGGAGTCGATGGTCTACCAGACCGAGAAGTTCCTGGCAGAGAACGGCGACAAGCTGGCCGACGACACCAAGACCGAACTCGGCGATGCCCTGAGTGAGCTCAAGTCGGCCCTCGGCGGATCCGACGCGGCCGCGATCAAGGCGTCCTCGGAGAAGCTGTCCAGGCTTTCCCAGGAGGCTGGGTCGACGCTCTACGCCCAGCAGCAGGCGGCAGGGGCCACGGCGGGTGACGCTTCAGGTGCGGGTACGGCCGGTCCTGCCGGCGGTCCAGGTGCCGCCGGGGGAGCTTCCGGCGGCGCTGCGCCGGACGACTCAGATGTCGTTGACGCCGAGATCGTCGATGACGACAGCGAGCAGAAGTGACCCCAGCAGACACCTCAGGTCTCTACG
>JALZIX010000184.1 GCA_030860025.1 Actinomycetota bacterium | reverse complement strand
GTCGCTCCGGGTTGGTCACGAACAGATCGTCGCCGACCAACTGCACTCGACCACCGAGGACCGCGGTCAGTTCGACCCAGCCGTCCCAGTCACTCTCGTCCAGTGGATCCTCGATCGACACGATCGGATAGCCGTCGACGAGATCGGAGTAGTAGGCGATCAACTCGGCGGAGCTGGTGTTCTTGCCCTCGAAGGTATAGCGGCCATCACGATGGAACTCCGAAGCTGCGACGTCCATCGCGAGCACGATGTCGCTGCCCAGGGAATAGCCGGCCTTCTCGACCGCCTCGGCGATCAGGTCCAATGCGGCGCGGTTGCTGGGCAGGTCCGGAGCAAAGCCACCCTCATCCCCCAGGCCGGTGGAGAAGCCCTGAGCCTTGAGAACAGCCTTGAGCGCGTGGTAGGTCTCCACGCCGACCTGCAAGGCCTCGGCGTACGTTGCGGCCCCGATCGGGGCGATCATGAACTCCTGGACGTCCACATTGGAGTCCGCATGGGCGCCGCCGTTGAGGATGTTCAGCATCGGTACCGGCAGCAGGTGCGCCGAAGGACCACCGAGATAGCGGAACAGGGGTAATTCGGCGCAGTCCGCTGCGGCCTTGGCCACGGCCAAGCTGACACCGAGGATCGCGTTGGCTCCCAGCCGGGCCTTGTTCGGCGTCCCGTCCAGATCGATCAGCCGTTGGTCGATCAGCCGCTGCTCGCTTGCTTCCATACCCACGATCTCCGGACCGATCTCGTCCAGGACCGCCGTGACCGCTTCGCGTACGCCCTTGCCGCCGTATCTCGTTCCGCCATCGCGTCGTTCGGACGCCTCGAAGGCTCCGGTCGAGGCACCGCTGGGCACTGCCGCTCGGGCGAACGTGCCGTCGTCGAGGGCGACTTCCACTTCCACGGTGGGGTTGCCTCGGGAATCCAGAATTTCTCGAGCGCCTACGGCGTTGATGGTGGCCACCGCGCGAGCCTAACGAGCGGCGGCCAAGGTCCGGGTGAGTGCGCCCGGCGTGGCTGGCACTATCGAGGTCGTGGCTGACAAGGTGCTGCCCGGCCCGCGGGGGGACAAGCCGTCTCTCGACGGCACTCCTACGCCCCGTGCGCGGAAACAACTTCTGCTGGGGATCCTCCCGCTGGTCGTGATCGCACTCGTCCTCCTGTCGGTGCTGGCGGCTTCGCTGCCGGCCGCCAGGGCACCGTTATCGGCGGCAACTGAGACGGCCACCGCGGAGGTTGTCCGTGCTGGTGTCGAGCCGGACGGCCTCGGGATTGAGGTCACCTTCACCGATGTCGACGGGGACGAACGGACGGCAGTACTCGTCCTCGCCCGCCCCGAGGACGTGCCCGCGGGTGCCGAGGTCGGGGTGCAGTACGACCCCGACGACCCTGGAAGGGTCTACGCCGAGGGCGACGCTGCACACCTGACCGTACGCAACCTGTTGTTCGGGATGTTCTGGATCGGCCTTGTGCTGTTGATCTGCGTGGGGCTCACGGTCTTCCGGCTCTTGACGCGGCCCCGCCTGCATCGTCGTCCTGCCACCACGGCCACCGCAAAGCGGGTACGGGTTCGGCGCGGTTTGAGCGACCGGAGTTGGCTCGTGCTCAGTTCGGGCGGATCGGTGGCCTGGGTGCCGGTCTACTGGGACGAAGCTGTGTCAGCGTTGCGTAAGGACGCGCCCATCACTGTGCACGGCGATCTTGGTCGAGATCGGCTCGTCCTCCCCGTCATCGACGGACAACCGATCTGGCCCTCAGGTGCGCGGCGAGCCGATCCACCCAAAGGCGCGGTCACCGAGTTGCCGCCGGAGAAGAAGCCGGTGCGGCGGCGGAGTCTGTTCCGGCAAGCACGAGGTGACGCCGCCGGACTGCTGTTCGCTCCGCTGTTCGGCCTGCTGTGGGCCTACACCGACGAGAGTGGCGCGTCAGGCTTCCTCGCCGCGACTGCCGTCAGCGCCGGCGTGCTGTTCTGGCTCCCGTCCATCTTCGGTTCAGACCCGACCGGCCCCCGCGACGAAGAGGACAACTAGGACAGCGGTGATCTTGACGAAAATGTCGGTTCGTGGGCCCAAAACGGCCTCTGAACCGACACTTTCGTCAAGATCACGCAGATCCACCCGCACCCCTAGCCGGCGTTTCCTCCGGTGCGCCCATCGCGGGGACCGAACAGCGCCAGCGCCTCCTCATCAGTGCCGCGGGACCGGATGAAGAAATCCGCCCACTTAGCGGCATCGCGATACCCCGACCTCGCCTCGATCTCGGCGCAGGCAGCGTCGTCGTCGAAGCTCGTTCGCCGTAACTGCACCGCCCCGTCCTCGAGCAGCGCCCAATGGGCGCCCGCTCGCCCGTAAGGCATGCCAACGCTGCCAGGGTTGACGACCAACCGGCCGAAGACCAGGCGAGCGAAGGGCATATGGGTATGCCCACACACGACCGTCGACACCGAGTCATCCACCGTCGAGAGCGCCTCTCTCCAGCGCTGCATCCGGGTGTCTACGAGGACCACCTCTTCGTCATCGCGCGGAGTGCCGTGGCAGAAGACCACATCACCGAAGCCCTCAACGGAGCGGATGACCGGATGCGGCAGACCGGCGAGCAGTTCGACCTGGTCCGGTCGCAGCTGAGCCGCCGCCCACGGCGCAATCGGGTCCGGAATGCTCGTCGTCCCTCCACCGGCCAGCGCAACGAGTTCGCGGTCGGCGTTGCCACGTACCCAGAGCACCCGCTCCCCCAGTCCAACCAGCCGGTCCAACGTTTCAACCGGCATTGGCCCGGCCGCGATGTCGCCGGTCAATACGATCAATTCGGCGGCCGCGACGTCCGGCTCGGCGAGCACGGCCTCCAGGGCAGGCAGCACGCCGTGGATGTCGGACAGAACGACAGTGCTCACCCGGCCACATTCCACTCCGGCACCCCGATCAAGCAAGGCGATTCAGCCAAGGGCCAAACAGAAACAAGCCGACCGACTCGACTAGATCGTCGAGTCCGCCAGCCGTAAGCAGCAGTTGTCCAGTCGTTCGTGCGGCTTCTACGCGTCGCGCCGCTTCAGCACCACGGTGGCCACACCGAGGAGGGTGAAGGCCGCACCGGCCAGCAGACCCAACGAGCCGTAGGTGCTCAACGGATCGGTGACTCCGGTGATCTGGGCGTCGCCGGCGAACAGGGTTCCGTTGACGAACGGCAGCAGCCGGTAGATGTCGTCACCGATTCCGGGGATCAAGCTGACCAGGTTCTCGACAGCCAGGGACCACACCAGCAAGAGGGTTACCGCACCGGCGGGCTGGCGAACCAGCGAGCCAACAGCCACGGCGATGATGGCGAAGAGGGCGTAGACCACGCCGTACCCCGCAACCTGGCGCCAGTCGTCAGCGCTGTTCAGCACCAGGACGCCGGTCGCCTCGAAGGCGCGAGCCACGAAGAACGTGGCAAACGCCGCCACCTCGCCGATCACGAACGCAAGAGCGGCAATAATTCCAGCCTTGATCCAAAGCACCTTGGTCCGGTTGGCCTGCGCTTGCAGAGTGGTCCGGAGTGTCCCGAACCGGTACTCGCTGGTCACGGCAAGCGCCGCGAGCACGAGAATCACCGCAGAAGCGAACTGCATGCCGGCCAGGCTGAAGAAAATCGTGTTGCCCTCATCGGAGTTGGCGCTGATCAGCGCCCCGAATGTCACCGGGATGAGTAGGGCGAACACCACGCACCACCACGGAGACCTGGTGGAGCGCAACTTGATCCACTCCGAGCGAGCGACGCTCATGAGACCCGGGCGCTGAACCGGCGCCAACAGAGGTGGCGGTCCGAACGTGGCGACGGCCGAAGGTCTTGCCTCTTCGGGTGTCGTGATGGACGTGGTGCTGCTCATGACGCTCACTTTCCGGCCGCCGCGAGGGCAGGCGCGTGATCTGGGGACGTGGTGGTCGTACGGTCAGGACCGTTCGTGGTGGCGGCGCTGTACTCCACGGAGTCGGCGGTGAGTTCGATGAACGCCTCCTCCAGTGAGGCCCGCCGCAGCGACAGCTCGGAGATGACAGCGCCGACTCCGGCGGCCAGGTAGCCGACCCGGTCGGTGGTGATCCCGTCCCCGGTAATGAGGAAGCGATCGGCGCCGTCGTCGTGGACGTCGAGCCCGGCAGCCCGCAGTTCGGGCAGGACCCGGGCGGAATCCGGAGTACGCAGTAGGACTCCAGCGGTGACCGCCAGGTTCAGGAACTCCTGAGTCGAGCAGTCGGCGATCAGGGCGCCGCGACCGATCACGATCAGATGCGTGGCGGTGACGGCCATCTCGGAGAGCAGGTGGCTGGACACCAGCACCGTGCGTCCCTCTCGGGCCAGGTCCTGCATCAGCGTGCGGATCCAGACGATCCCCTGCGGGTCCAGGCCGTTGACCGGCTCGTCGAACATCAGCACCTGCGGGTCGCCCAACAACGCTCCGGCGATACCCAGCCGCTGCGACATCCCTAATGAGTACGCGCCGGCCCGCTTGTGTGCGACCGCGGAAAGGCCGACCCGATCAAGGACCTCGTCCACGCGAGAGTCAGGGAGTCCGGCCAGTGCCGCCATCGCGGTGAGATGGTTGCGGGCCGAGCGGTTCGGGTGTACCCAACGCGCGTCGAGGAGGGCGCCGATCGTACGGAGCGGGTTGTCCAACTCGGCGTACGCCTGTTCGCCGATGGTCACGCTGCCTGATGTGGGCCGGTCGAGGCCCAGGATCATCCGCATCGTGGTGGACTTCCCGGCACCGTTCGGGCCGAGGAAACCGGTGACGACGCCGGGCTCGACGGAGAACGACAGTGCGTCGACCGCGGTGAGCTGGCCGTACTTCTTGGTGAGGCTGAGGGCCTCGATCATCATGGTCCTTTCGTCTGAGTTCCTTGGCTGCACCAGTTGATCGATTTCCGGCGGCTCGGGCATCAGGGACAGCCCTGCTCGCCACCCTGAGGCACCCCTGAGGAGAGGCGGCCAAGCGAAGCCAACCCTGCAACTGGCTGGGGTAAGGACGAGCGTCCCCCTACCCTGAGGCGCGTGCGCGTCCTGTTCAGCCCTCCAGCGGAGTCCACCGCCGGGCTGCTGACCCTCCCCTGGCGCGAACCCCTCTCCGACTGGGTCGACGACCGGTTGGTCGAGGTCCCGCAGCGCGGGCTGTCTCGCCACGTCGTGCGGTTCGTCGCCGAGGCCGGAGAAGTCTTCGCGCTCAAGGAGATCAACGAACGCCTTGCCCGTAGGGAATACCAGCTACTGCGGGAGCTGGGCAGGATGGGCATCCCCTGCGTGGCGGTGCTCGGCGTGGTCATCGATCGCGGGCCTGACCTCGACGCCATCCTGGTCACCAGATTCCTGGACTACTCCACCTCCTACCGGGCCTTGTTCGCCAACCCACGCGGCCAGCACCTGACCGGCCGACTGCTCGATGCTCAGGTGGAGCTGCTCGTGCGCCTGCATCTCGCCGGGTTCATGTGGGGTGACTGCTCGCTGTCGAACACCCTCTTCCGGCTCGACGCAGGAGCCCTGTCCGCCTATCTCGTCGACGCCGAGACTGCCGAGATTCACTCCTCCCTGTCCGAGGGCCAACGCCAGTACGACCTCCTGATGGCCCAGGAACGGGTAGGTGGAGAACTGCTCGATCTACAGGCAGGTGGATTCCTCAGCGAGGAACTCGACGCCTCCGAGACGGTCGAGGAGCTCGCTCGACGGTACGAGGCATTGTGGGCCGAGCTGACCAGCGAGGAAGTCCTGCAGCCCGAGGAGCAGCGCTATCGCATCGGCGAGCGGGTACGCCGGCTGAACGAGCTGGGCTTCGACGTGGATGAGATCGAACTCGTTGACGTGGGCGAGGGCAGCCGGTTACGGCTGACCACCCGGGTCGCCGAGCCCGGCCATCACCGCCGGCTGCTCTTCGCGCGGACCGGACTCGACGCTCAGGAGAACCAGGCCCGCAGGCTGCTGGCCGACAT
>JALZIX010000175.1 GCA_030860025.1 Actinomycetota bacterium | reverse complement strand
GCAACGTGTTCCATCATCACGATCACCCGCTTGGCGCCGTGGACGAGGTCCATCGCGCCACCCATGCCCTTGACCATCTTGCCGGGGATCATCCAGTTGGACAGGTCTCCGGTGCGGCTGACCTGCATCGCCCCCAGGATGGCGACGTCGATGTGCCCGCCGCGGATCATCCCGAAGCTCAACGCCGAGTCGAAGAACGCCGCTCCGGGAAGCAGCGTCACCGTCTCCTTGCCGGCGTTGATCAGATCGGGGTCCTCGTCGCCCTCGTACGGGTACGGACCGACCCCGAGGATCCCGTTCTCGCTCTGCAACACGACGTGGACGCCGTCGGGAATGTAGTTCGGGACCAGCGTCGGCATACCGATTCCGAGGTTGACGTATTGCCCGTCCTCGAGGTCGGCGGCGACCCGCGCGGCCAATTCGGTGCGCGACAGAGCCATCAGGCTGCCCCCGCGTCCACCAGGCCGGCAGCGCCTGGCCGTGGTCGGACAGTGCGCCGCTCGATCTGCTTGTCCTCGGCGCTGACCTGAATCACTCGCTGGACGAAGACACCTGGCGTGTGCACCGTCTCCGGCTTGATGTCACCGGGTCCGACCAGATTCTCCACCTCCGCGATCGTCACCCGGCCGGACATGGCGCACAGGTTGTTGAAGTTGCCCGCCGATTCCCGATAGACCAGGTTGCCGTGCCGGTCACCCTTCCACGCCCTGACCAGGCCATAGTCAGCGACCAGCGCCCGCTCCATGGCATACATCTGGCCGTCGAACTCCCGGACCTCGCGGGGCTGGCTGTGCACCGCCACGGTGCCGTCCGGGTTATATCGCATGGGGACGCCGCCGTCGGCGATCTGCGTGCCCACCCCGGTCGGGGTGAAGAAGGCCGGGATCCCACAGCCCCCGGCGCGCAAGCGCTCGGCCAACGTGCCCTGCGGGGTCAGTTCGACCTCGAGCTCTCCGGAAAGGAATTGGCGGGCGAACTCCTTGTTCTCGCCCACGTACGAGCTGACGGTACGGCGGATCCGGTGGGCAGCGAGCAGGACGCCAAGCCCCCATCCGTCGACTCCACAGTTGTTCGAGAACGTCTCCAGATCCGTGGCCCCTTGCTCGTACAAGGCATTGATCAGCGAGATCGGCACACCACACAGCCCGAAACCACCGACGGCCAGACTGGCCCCCGACGGGATGTCTGCCACCGCATCTGCGGCGCTGGCCATGACCTTGTCCATGTCACCTCACTTCGAACCTGCATCGCCTAACCACCGAGAACGGGGATCCCGGGGAGCTCGATTCCCAGCGTAGCCGTGACCATCTCCGATGCGGCCCGGGCAGCGAGCCGATCCGAGCCTGCGTCGGTGACCAGCACCACGCTGCTTCCAGCGGCCAACGGGCCCAGCAGCCATGCCATCGGCCCAGCAGCGACGGCCGCATCCAGGGCGACCATGATCCGCCCGCCCGCCGTCATGCCCAGCGCGTCCGCAAGCTCCTGCGCGGCACCTGCCACAGTCTCCTGGGTGAGCCGCAAGCTTCCCGCGGCCAGCGCCGGCGCCGCCGGGTCCACCGGCGCCAACGGGTGAAACTGATCGCCGTAAACGCCGATCTCCCGCGCGTAGTCGGTGACTCGCCGCCACTCGCTGGGCAGCCCGCGTCCCCAGGGATCCAGAGTCACACCGACCACGTCGCAATCAAAGTCGCTATAGACAACGAGGTCGGCCTCTGTGCAGAACACCGCGTCGGGCCGGGGTTTGGAATCGAAGTCGGGATAGTCGACGACCTCATGTCCAGCGGTCCACGCGCCCAACAGGACACCCGCCGTTTGCCAGTGCGGAGGCAGCACCACGGCGATGCTCGCGGCACTGTCCAGCCCGAGGCCGTCGGTGAGCAGATTGGCGGTCTTGGCCACCCAGTTGCCCAGCGTGGTGGCCGACACCTCGGTTCGCTCACCGCTGGCGTCGTCGTAGTAAGTGAGCAGCGGACCGGCCGGATCGCGCCCGAGCGCACCGTGGAACAAGTCGGAGATGATCAGTTGACGCACCCGGTGTCAGCAGCTGTCCGAGGGGCATCCACATCGGCCGGAGGCGTGTCCGCTGGGTCGACCGCTGCACCCACGCCATTGAAGTCAGTCCCGAGCACGAGTTGGATGTCGTCCCCCTCGATCGTCGGATCCGCTCGGACTGCCGCGCCCGGAATCGAGGCCGCCAGGGTTGCGGCCTGGCTCTCCTGGCCCTCGGCGTAGCGGATCTCGGTCTGGGCGTAGTCGCTGCTGTCGGCGTTTCCGGTGGAGACCACGACGAAACCAGCCGCCTCAAGTTCGGTCTGCGTCTGCGCTGCGATCCCGGTTGTGCCGGAACCGTTGAACACCGCGACGCTGACGTCTCCGGGATCGACGAGTTCCGGCGCAGCCGGTGCGGCCGCGTCCGCGGTCAGGTTGGCGAAGAAGTCGTAGAGGACCTCCCGGCTCTCGGGTATGACAATGGACAGCCCGTCCTCGGTGCCGGTCCCCCGATTGGGCATGGTTTGGAAGTTGACGGTGCCGGCGGTCACGGCCTGCATCTGCTCGGCCAGGCCGAACAGGTCAAGATTGGTATCGACGGTCAGCGCCTGGGATGCCGCTTCGACCAGTCGGCGCTGCAAGCGGAGGTCGAAAAACACTTCTTGGGACAGCAGCTTGCTCACCATCCCGGCCATGAAGACCTGTTGGCGCACGATGCGGTCCAGGTCCCCGCGCGGCAGCCCGTCTCGTTGCCGGACGAAAGCCAGTGCCTGAGCGCCGCTGATCGTCTGTGGTCCGGCGGGGAGGTTGATGCCGGACTTCCGCTCCTGCTGGGGGGCACAGAGGTTGACCGGTACGCCGCCGACGATGTCGGTGAGCAGGACGAAGCCGAACAGGTCGATGGACACGTAGTGGTCGATGGCCAAGCCAGTGATCGAACTGATCGTCTGGATCAGCTTCGTGGCGCCGTAGGCCGCCCGCTGCTCGTCCGTGCTGTCGGCAGGTGCGACGTCGTTGTAGCCAAACGCGAAGGCCGCGTTGAGCTTGTGCGTGCCGTAATCAGGGATGTCGACATAGGAGTCTCTGGGGAAGGACACGAAGGACGCGCGCGTGCCGTCAGCCGGCACATGCAGCAGGATCATCGTGTCGGTGTTCATCCCCGGCTCGAGGCTCACCCCGAGTTGAGCGAGTTGTTCCGGGGTCAGGTTGGTCCGGTTGTCGTTCCCGACGATCAGGATGTTCATCGCGTCAGGGTCACCGCCGCCGGCGTTGCTGTTGCCGTCGGTCGGAATGACGTCCTGGCGCAGCAGATTCTGCTCTGCCACCTGGGTCAGATACCAGCCCCAGCCACTCACGCCCAGCAGCGTCAGCGAGAGCAATCCAGCCACGATCCGGGTTCCGATGAACAACGCGGAACTGCGTCCTCGAGCCGGTCGCGGCAACTTGTTCGAGGGTCGCGGCGATCGCTGCGCGGGAGAGCCGGATGAACTCGCTCTTGAGGCTTCGCGGCCGACTCGAGGGTCGAGGTGGGCCGGTAGCTGGCGGTCACCCCGGTACCCGTCAGTCACTCGTCGAGGGTACCTGCGCGTCGACCCCCGCTCATTCGACCCGCACGAGGAGGAGGAGGCGTGCGTCCTGTCTACTGACCCGGTGAACACCGACGGAAAGGGACCGCCACGATCGGTGTACGGGGTCGTCCCGGCCGGCGGGAGCGGGCTGCGGCTGTGGCCGCTCTCGCGAGCGGGCGCACCGAAGTTCCTGCACGCACTGACCGGACGCGGCGACCGCAGTCTGCTGCAGTCCACGGTTGACCGGCTCGCCCCGATCGTCACGATCGACAAGGTGCTCGTCGTTACCGGGGCCGTGCATGCCGCCGCGGTCGCCGAGCAGCTGCCCGAACTTCCGGCCCTGAACCTCATCGCCGAGCCGTTGCCTCGGGAGTCCGGTCCGGCGATCGCGCTGGCGGCGGCACTGATCCACGAACGCGATCCCGACGCGGTGATGATCTCCGCCCACGCTGATCAGTTGGTCGGCGACCTCAGTGCTTTTCAGGCGGCTCTGCGGACCGCGATCGACCTCGCCGCCGGCGGTCACTTGGTCACTATCGGCATCCACCCGCAGCGGGCGGAGACCGGATACGGCTACCTCCGGCTGGGCGCCCCCTTGCAGGGCGGGCGCGCCCGAGCCGTCGTCGAGTTCCGGGAGAAGCCGGACGCGGCTACTGCCGCGGCATACCTGGCCTCGGGGGAGTACCTGTGGAATGCGGGGATGTTCTGCTGGCGGGTCGACGCCTTCCTGAAGCAACTCGCTCTCGATCTGCCCGACCTGCACGACGGAGTGCGTGCCCTCGCGCCGCGTTGGGGCACCGCGTCGGAGGAAGACCTTGCCCGGGACTGGGCCGCACTGCCGAAGATCAGCATCGATCACGGGCTGATGCAACCGGCAGCGGGACGCGGAGTCGTGGCGACGGTACCCGCGGAGTTCGGCTGGGCAGACGTCGGGGATTGGGACACCCTCGGCACCCTGATCGGTGAGAATGCCGACGGTCACGCCCAGCTCGGGACCGGCGCACTGGTATCGCAGGATTCCGCCGACTGTGTCGTGGTGACCGGCTCGGGCCGGACCGTTGCCCTGCTCGGTGTTACGGGTTTGGCGGTCGTCGACACACCGGACGTGTTGCTCATTTGCCCCCGTGAGCGCGCACAGGACGTCAAGGCGTTGGTCGAACAGGTCCGCCGTGAGGGTCACGACTCCGTTCTCTGAGCAGGCACATACAGTCCGAGTTCGTCCACTTCACCAAGGAGCACCCATGCAGCTGGCCGACACTGCGGCCATCGTCACCGGCGGCGCGTCGGGACTGGGCGAGGCCACAACTCGGGCGTTGACCGCCAAGGGCGTGGCCGTCACGATCCTGGACCTGCAGGAGGACAAGGCGGCCGCCCTCGTTGCCGAGCTCGGCGGCTCCACCTCCTACATGACGGCGGATGTCACCGACGGGGAGCAGGTCGCCGCGACCGTGGCAGAGGCGGCCGGGCACGGCCGGTCTCTACGGGCCGCAGTCTGTTGTGCCGGCGTGGGCTGGGCCGCCCGCCTGCTCAGCCGAGATGGGACGCCGCACGATCTGGACCTGTTCAGCAAGGTCGTCAGCATCAATCTGATCGGCACCTTCAATGTCCTGCGCTTGGTGGCGGCGGCCATGGCCGGCAACGATCCTGATGAGCAGGGTGAGCGTGGTGCCATTGTCAACACGGCCTCGATCGCAGCATTCGACGGCCAGATCGGACAGATCGCCTATGCGGCCTCGAAAGCTGGAGTCGTGGGGATGACCCTGCCGGCCGCGCGTGATCTGTCCAGCATCGGCGTGCGCGTGAACACGATCGCCCCTGGAATCATCGACACCCCGATGCTGGCCGGGCTCCCCGATGACACCCGAGCCGCACTAGCGGCCGGAGTGCCCTTTCCGAAGCGCCTCGGCACACCCGGCGACTACGCCAACCTGGCCGTCTTCCTGCTGGAGCACCCCTACCTCAACGGCGAGACTGTACGGATGGACGCGGCGTTGCGGATGCCGCCCAAGTAGCGCCGCAGCGCATAGTGACGAACGTGCAGGAAGCAACATGGCGGCCCGGCTGGCCGGTCGATGTGGCCCGCACGCTGAGCCCGCTACGGCGCGGTGGCCGGGACCCCTCCTTCCGGCGAGCTGCCGACGGCGTGTGGTGGCGGGCCACCACGACGCCCGACGGTCCGGCGACGGTGGCGATCCGGGTGGATCGCGAGGGGGTGCACTCCGCCGCTTGGGGACCCGGTTCCCAATGGGTCATGGCGACCGTGCCTGGCTGGCTAGGCGCGGACGACGACCGATCAGACTTCGTGCCGAGCGACGCGATCGTTCTGTGCCTGGATTCCCAATTTCCCGGCCTTCGGCTGGGTCGTACCAACCGCATCTGGGACTGCTTGGTCGCAGCCATCATCGAACAGAAGGTCACCAGCGCCGAGGCCTTCCTGGCCTGGCGAACGCTGCTCCTTGCGGCGGGGACGCCGGCGCCGGGACCTGCCGGAGATCGGATGCGCGTCCCACCGACACCCGAGGCGCTGCTCGCACTGACCGACTGGCAGTGGCACCGTATCGGGCTGGACGGGCAACGGCGGCGCACGTTGCGCGCCGCGGCGACGGTCGCCGAGCGGCTCGAGGCCGCAGTGCGCATGTCGCCGGCGGATGCGGCCAAGCGGCTTCAGGTCGTCCCAGGCGTCGGCATATGGACGGCAGCCGAGACGATGCAGCGCGCCGTCGGAGATCCGGACGCGGTGTCGGTTGGGGACTACCACACGTCATCGCTCGTCGGCTGGGCCCTGATCGGCGAGAAGGTCGATGATGACCGGATGCTCGAGTTGCTGGAACCCTTCCGCCCGCAACGACAACGGGTCGTACGGCTGATCGAGTGCGGGACGCATCGCCCGGCCCGGCGCGGGCCGCGAGCGCCGGTCCGGAACTACCGCTCTTTCTGACCAATCAGCACGAGGCCGTGTGCCCTGCCGCCCTGCGGCGCCAAGTCCGCCGGTAGCTCACCGACCTGGCCAGGCGAGAGCCACATCGCGGCCAGACCCTCGGCATGCAACTGGATGAGGAGAGCCGAAATCGCCATTCCCAGTCGGGTGAGCGCATCGTCGGTCCCAGCGGTTCCTTCGTCGAGCACCGGGACGACCACCGCATCCGCCTGGCCGAGCAGTTCGGCTCCCAGTGGCGCCGATCCAGAGTCGTCGGTCTGCCACGGGTTGTCTGGGAGCAGGTGAAGACCCCCCGTCAGGTCGGTGGCGCGCAGGGCGGTGGCGATGGAGTCCCGGATGATGGAGACCGATACGGCTCCCGTACCGAATCCGGACGGGGATCGACGGCTTCGTACGACGTCTCGCGTTCCCAGCCGGAACATGTCCTCTGCGACAGGGCGGCGCAGTGCAGCGGCTCCATGGCCATCGTCGGGCGGTGGGCGCAGTCCGCGGATGACCGCTGCCGGCACTCCGAGCAGCTTTCCCTTGACCAGGTCCGCGGCGGCCGTGACTTCATCGGCCACGGCGATCTCGGTGACCTCGAGCGGGATGCCGCTGGGATCGAGCAATCCACGCAGATCAGCGACGGCTCCCATTCCAGCTACGCCGATCGCATTGTCAGTGACCCCTCGGCGCCACGGCCGTCCCATCGTGTCACTGATGACGACAGCAACCCGTACCCCGGAGCGCGTGCGAATTGCCTCGCGCAGGGTACGTGCTGATGCATCGGGATCGAGGGGCAGCAGTGCCAATTCCCCGGCGGCGGTGTTCGAGGCGTCAACGCCCGCGGCGGCCATGACCCAGCCGTGGTGGGTCACCACGATCCGGGTGGCTCCACGCTCGGCCACGACTCGCGCTGTCTCAGCCCCTATGGCCTCCTGACGCGCGCGCTCTCGCCCCTCCGGGTCGGTCGGAGCTGGGACGAGTCGCCCTTCCACCTTCGAGACTGCCTTGGAGGTCACGACGAGGATGTCGCCGTCGAGCAGCCACGGTGCCGCCTCGCACAGCAGGTCGGCCAGGTCGTCGCCGGGCCGCAACTCGGCCAGGCCGGCGATCGGCAGGATCTGCACGATCCCGGGGTCAGTCACTGCACAGGTCGAGCGCGGCCAGGGCCATGGCCGCGGTGGCCTCGGGGTTGGTCATCAGCAACGGAACGGCTCGGACGTCGACCCCCAGCACGTCGGCGGCATCGGTCTGGTGGATCAGCCAGCCGTCGAGGAGTCCGTCGGACTTGCGTGAGCCGTAGTGGTTGCCCACGCCCTCAGCAGTGATCGGAACGCCGAGAACCGGAAGGCATCGGTCGGCCATGCCGCGAACGACCGCACCGTCGACGATGGGCGAGACGCCCACGACCCTGGCTTGGCCATCCCGCAGGGCCTCGCGGATCCCGGGCAGAGCCAGGATCGGGCCGATGCTCACCACCGGATTACTGGGCGCGAACAAGACCGCATCAGCGTCCGTGATGGCCGCGACGACGCCTGGTCCGGGGCTTGCCTCGTCCAGGCCGACGAAAATGAACTCCTCGACCGGCGGTTGCGCGTGGTGGGCGATCCACCATTCCTGGAAATGCACGACCCGGCGTACGCCTTCGATCTCGCACACCACATGGGTCTCGACCCGCTCGTCACTCATCGGCAACAATGTGACGCCCGGCTGCCACCGTTCGCAGAGCGCGGCGGTCACATCGGAGAGCGGGTAACCGGCGTCCAGCATCCGGGTACGGATCAGATGCGTGGCGATGTCTCGGTCCCCGAGGCCGAACCAGGTCGGCTCCGCGCCGTACGCCTCGAGTTCGTCCTTGGCCCGCCAGCTCTCGTCCCCGCGACCCCAACCACGCTCTGTATCGATTCCGTTACCCAATGTATACATAACTGTATCGAGATCCGGGCACACCCGCAGGCCGTGCACAGTGAGGTCGTCCCCGGTGTTGACGATGACCCGTACGTCGTGTTCTGAACGTGAATCCTCTTGTGCGGCTCCCACTTTCAGAACGGCGCGCAGGCCGAGCAGGAATCGGGCACCGCCGACTCCACCTGCTAGGACCACTACGCGCACCCGATCATCCTTCCCCGTCGTTGTTCGCGATTAGCAGATGGGGTCTTGACGGGAGGCTAACGACACGCGTGTAATTTCATCTGCGTGAGTAGCAACCAGTCAGGTGGCTACTGCCGGGTCGAGACAGTAGGGCAGCAGTGATGGCCGAAGCAGGAGCAGTTGCGAGAGCTGACGGGGCTTGGTCGAACGACAACTGGCCGGGAAGTGGTGGTCGTAGGTCGCCCGTCTCGGAAGTCTTTTCCGAGGGTGCGGGCACCGTGGCCGACGGGTTCGGGAAGGACTGGCTGCCCAGCGACAGGGCGGCGGCCGATCCCTTCGGGGTCGATGTGTACACAACAGATCCGTGGGGTGAGGAGGCCGAGCGGGACTGGCAGGAGCGTGCTCTGTGCGCCCAGACCGACCCTGAGGCCTTCTTCCCAGAGAAGGGCGGGTCCACCCGCGAGGCGAAGAAGATCTGCACCGGATGCGAAGTCCGTGCGGAGTGCCTCGAGTACGCCCTGGCCCACGACGAGCGGTTCGGAATCTGGGGCGGCCTGTCGGAGCGGGAACGCCGTAAGCTCCGCAAGCGCGCCGTCTGAGGGACAGTCCATCGGCTGACGGGTCAGTGCCCGGGATCGATCTCCTCCGGGTCGCGGCCCAGCAGGACGGCCACCTGGTCGACGACCACCTCGTGCACGAGGTCGGCAAGGTCGCTGCGATCCCTGGCCCGGATCTCCAGCGGACGGCGGTAGAGCACGATCCTGGCGGGCAGCCGGTGTCCTGACTCCGAGAGTCGGGCCGGCAGCAGCCGGGCCAGCGGCACGTTGCCATCCTCGAGCACGTCGCTGCCGTGCACCAGTTCGTCGGCAGTTGCCGTACTCAGCTGGGGGACGTCTTCCACGGCGAACTCGACTCCGTCGAGTTCCCGCTGCCAGCGCAGTTCCAGATCCTCGACGGTGTCCAGGACGAGGTCATCGAATTGCGCCGCCCGGGAGCGGGCGAGAGGCACCGTCTGCGGAACCAACCGGCCCCGGAGGCCTCGCCCTCGGCGGTCGCGCGACCTGCTCAGATCGGGGCGGCTTCGGCTCACCGTTGCCCCGCCTCGTGAACCGCTCGCTCCGCTCGATCATTTGGCCTCGTGCGCTGCGCGCACCCGGCGGTCCGCTCCTCGCTCGCTTCGCTCGCTGCGATGCTCCCGCCGTCTCGGCCTCGCTCGTTCCTCGCTGCGATGCTCACTCGCTCTCGGCTCACAGGTCGAGCGTACGGCTGCTGCGCCGTCGCCGACCCCGCCAGTTGTGCGGTGCGCCTTCACCGATAAGGCGGCCAGTGGGGATAACGTCCCCGCTCGTGAGGCAGCAGGCACGGCGGTGCTCGCGTAGCGGGTGCGCGAACGCGGCGGTCGCCACGCTGACCTATGTGTACGCGGAGTCGACAGCCGTCGTGGGACCGCTCGCCTCCTTCTCCGAGCCGCACAGCTATGACCTTTGCGAGGCGCACGGTCAGCGGCTGACGGCCCCCCGAGGATGGGACGTCGTCCGGCACGAGGTCAATCCCGACGACATCCTGCCCAGCACCGATGACCTGCTGGCCCTGGCGGATGCCGTACGCGAGGCCGCCCGGCCGACGCACGTGTCACCCGAACTGCCACCAGCCAGCAGCGGGCGGCGCGGGCACCTGCGGGCGGTCCCGCTGCTGCCCTGAGGCGGGGCGGGCGGCCGACCTAGGGCCGGCCAGGCGCCCGGATAGGCTCCGAGCGTTATGAAGACCCGGGATCTGTCGAGGATCGTCAAGGCATACGACATTCGCGGCGTGGTCCCGGACGAGTTCGACGAGGACATCGCTCGCGATCTCGGTGCCGCCTTCGCCCGCCATGTTGCCGCACCCACGATCGTCACCGCACACGACATGCGCGAGAGTTCCATCCCGCTCTCGCGGGCCTTCGCGGAGGGCGCTCTTTCCCAGGGCACCGACGTCGTGGAAGCGGGTTTGGGATCGACGGATCTGTTGTACTTCGCCTCCGGGTCCCTCGATATTCCCGGCGCGATGTTCACCGCCAGTCACAACCCGGCGCAGTACAACGGCATCAAACTCTGCCGGGCCGGCGCCGCCCCCATCGGCGCGGACACGGGTCTGATCGAGATCCGAGGGCTGGCCGAATCGGGCCCCTTGCGGCCAGGCCCGACGTGGGGGCACGCCCGGACCGAGGACCTGCGCAGCGCATATGCGGATTACCTTCGCGCTCTCGTCGACCTGCGCGGTATCCGAGAGCTTCGCGTCGTAGTCGATGCCGGCAACGGGATGGCCGGATACACGGTGCCGGCAGTGCTGGGCGGTCTTCCCCTGACCGTCGTGCCCCTGTACTTCGAGTTGGACGGCGGCTTCCCGAATCACGAGGCCAACCCGCTTGACCCGGCCAACCTGGTCGACCTGCAGGCAAAGGTGCGCGAGGTCGGCGCGGACGTGGGGCTGGCCTTCGATGGCGATGCCGACCGCTGCTTCGTCATCGACGAGCGCGGGGAGCCGGTCTCCCCGTCAGCCGTCACCGCGCTCGTCGCAGTACGGGAGTTGGCAAAGCATCCCGGCGAGGTGATCATCCACAATCTGATCACCTCGCGAGCCGTACCGGAGATCGTCGCCGAGCACGGCGGCCGGCCGGTCCGTACCCGGGTCGGGCACTCCTATATCAAGGCGGAGATGGCGCGGACGGACGCGGTTTTCGGTGGCGAGCACTCCGCGCACTACTACTTCCGGGACTTCTGGCGGGCGGACACCGGGATGCTCGCGGCGATGCACGTCCTGGCCGCACTCGGCGAACAGGTCGCGCCGCTGTCCGAACTTGCCCGTGACTACGAACGGTACGCGGGATCCGGAGAGATCAATTCCACGGTCGAGGATCCGGTGGGCAGCTCCTCGGCAGTCGAGAAGGCCTTCGCCGACCGGCGCGGTGTGGCGATCGACCGGCTCGACGGACTGACGATGTCGTTTCCGGACGGCAGCTGGTTCAACCTGCGCGCGTCCAACACCGAACCGCTGCTCCGACTCAACGTCGAAGCCCGGGAGCCCGCCAGAATGGAACAACTTCGCGACAAGGTATTGGAGGTGGTCCGTGACCGGACCGGGTGATCGGGCCACGACGGGGGGCATCGACCCTGAACTGCTCGCCATTCTCGCCTGCCCCGCAGCGCATCATGCACCCCTGGAACTCGACGCTGCAGCCACCGAGCTGTTGTGTACGGAGTGTGATCGAGCGTTCCCCATCCGGAATGGCATCCCGGTGCTCCTGCTCGACGAAGCCCGCCATCGCGAAGGCTGACCGCGGATGAGCATTTCCGGGTCCGTGGACGAGCTCTTCGATCAACCGGAGCGCCTGGTCGAACGGGACCGCCGACGGTTGTTGCGGGCGGTAGCGAGCGCCGGCGCGCAGGTCCGGGAGACGGCCCGGCTCGTCGAGGAGGCGCACATCTCCGCGCTGGCCGATGCCGGTCGCCCCCGCGCGCTGGTCGTGGTCGGCCGCCGCGAAGGCGCGATCGTCGGCTCGGCCCTGCGCGCCCTGGCTGGCGCGGACTGCCCGGTATGGGTGGTTCACGTGCCAGGCCCGGAAATCCCGGTGTGGGTGACCGCTGCGGACCTGGTCCTCGTGCTGAGCCGGACTGGCGCCGGAGCGTACGCGTTGACCGCCGCCGACGAGGCGGCCCGCCGAGGTTGCGCGCTGGCCGGAGTCGGCGCTTCGGACGCACCTCTGCATGCGCGGTGCGCCCAAGCCCGGGCCCCCTACGTCGCGCTGCCCGGTAGCCGGGAGCAACAGGCATCGTTGTGGTCGCTGATGACGCCGGCACTACTGGTCGCGGGGGTCACCGGCGTTCTGCCAGGGGCGCTGTGGGAACCGGATACCGTCGCCGATCTGCTTGACGAGTCGGCGTTGCGGTGCGGGCCCAGCCAGGAGTCGTTCGCCAATCCGGCGAAGACACTCGCAATGGAACTGCTCGATTCATTGCCGATGCTGGTCTCCCAGGGTGTTGTTGCCGGCGTGGCCGCGAGCCGCGCCGTCGACCAGTTGGCGGTTCTGGCCGGGCTGCCCGTGGCGCACTTCCGGCTGCCCGAGCAGGCAGTTCCCGCCCGCCGGGTGCTGTCCGGGCCGTACCGGACAGCGGCCGATGACGACTTCTTCCGGGACCGCACGGAGGACGGTCATCGGGAACTGCGCATCGTCTGCATCACGGACAGCTCCTCCGGTGACGCAGCGACCGCGATGCGCGATCTGCTCCTACTGGCAGACTCCGCGCACGTGGCAACCAGTGTCCTACAACCGATGAGTCAGCAAGCAGCCGAACAACCGATCCGGGAGATGGCCGAGTTGATCGGAATGGTGGATTTCGCCGCCGCTTATGTCTCCCTCGCCGGCGATATCGAGGCAAGCCGATGA
>JALZIX010000019.1 GCA_030860025.1 Actinomycetota bacterium | reverse complement strand
CATCAGCCGATCCCACCTCCGCGCCGGATCGCGATGGGGGAGATGCCCTCCTCGGCTGGAAGGTCGAAGCCGAAGATCTGGGCGTAGAAGGACAACTCACCATCCAACGCCGCGCGGATGTTCTCGGCCCTGCGGAAACCGTGTTGCTCGCCCTCGAAGAACACCGCGGCATGGTCCACGCCGTTGGCGGCCAGCGCCGCCACGATCAGTTCCGCCTGCTCCGGGGGTACGACCTTGTCTTCCAGCCCCTGGAAGACCGCGAGTGGTGTCCGGAGCGATTCCGGGTGCTTGATGGGTGACCGCTCGTCGTAGATGGCTTGCGCCTGAGGCAGGGGTCCGACGAGCCGGTCGAGGTAGCGACTCTCGAACTTGTGCGTATCGGCTGCGAGCAGGGCGAGATCACCAACCCCATAGTGGCTGGCGCCAGCATTGAAGACGCCAGCCGCGAACGTGAGCACGGCCAGTGTTGTGTAACCGCCGGCGCTGCCTCCGGTGATCGCCATCCGGGCCGGGTCCACCCACCCGCGGCTGGCCAGGTGCTGCGCACAGGCCACGCAGTCCTCGACGTCGACGACACCCCAGTTGCCCCGCAACAGGTCCCGATACGGCCGTCCGTAGCCCGTCGACCCGCCGTAGTTGACGTCGGCCACGGTGAAGCCTCGAGAGGTCCAGTACTGGATGGACAGATCCAGCAACGGCTCAGCCATCGAGGTCGGCCCGCCGTGGATCATCACGATCAATGGCGGCAGGTCACCGTCCGGGGCAGTTATGTCCGGGTTGCAGGGCGGGTAGACGAGCGCATGCGCCGTACGCGCCCGCTCCCCTTCGGCCTCGGTCGGCCCACTCGGGAAGGACACCGCCTCGGGTTCTGCGAACCAATTCTCGGCAAGGCCCAGGTTGCGCGGAGCCGACAGAATCTCAACCGCACCGTCGTCGGCCGAGATCCGCACGATCGACAACTCGGCCGCGGGTGCACCGGCGAGGCAGACAACGCCGCCCGGAACGGCCCGCAACTGCCGGTAGACCGAATAGGGCAGATCGAGCCGGCGTACGGTGCCGTCGGTGTCCAACACGTGCAGGCTGTCGAAGGCGTCACGACATGCGGCAACCACGATGCGCCCGTCGTCGAGCAGCGCGTACCGCGATTGGCCGAACACCCACTGCGGCTTGCCGATCTCGGCGTTCATGATCAT
Source organism: Actinomycetota bacterium (assembly GCA_030860025.1). Taxonomy (GTDB): domain Bacteria; phylum Actinomycetota; class Actinomycetes; order Mycobacteriales; family Geodermatophilaceae; genus JACCQS01. The sequence goes on along the minus strand of JALZIX010000019.1, from coordinate 14,290 downwards.
GATCGGCTCTGCGACCTCGCCCGGACCGTCCACTGCACCTGACCAGCGATAGAGGTTCCACCAACCGGTCCGGTCGGACAGGAAGTACAGGCTTCCGTCCGCGCCCCACGTAGGCTGGCTGATCGACTCGTCCGCGCCGCCAGCCACGACCTGGTCGTCCCCGGCGCTGCTCCGCACGACCAGTTCGCTCCCGTCCCAGGGCATGTTGGGGTGATTCCACTGCAACCAGCACAGGGACCCGTCACCGGACCGGTCAGGCGGAAGCCTGGATCCGCCAACGGCTGGGGTAGGGACGGACCAGCGAGGGTCGGAGACGAAATCCGTGCCGCTGACGAGGACCTGGATGTTTCCATCCGTGTCGACCCGCACAATCTCGTTGTCCACCTGTCCGGAACCGTCGTGCCGCTCCCGCACGCAGGTCACTGAGTTCGGGTACGGACCCGGCCGTCCATCGGCGAAGCGCTCCGCCGCCAACTCGGAAGGCTCAGCGGTCACGGGTACGGGTTCTCGGCCGGGAGCCAGTCGATAGAGCCGCTGATCAGCGAAATCGACGAACCAGGCATCCTCGCCGGCCAACCACCAAGCGCCACCACCGTACTCATGTACCCGGGTGCGCAGGTTGACCTCCGCCGGGACCATGTCAGCGAGCTGACCGTCGGGGGAGCGGCGGACCAGCGCCACCCGCCCGCTCTCGTTGGGTCGCGACTCCGACCACCACAGCGCGCCGTCAGAGGCAACCGCGAGTTCACCGATCCTTCTCGCGGCTTCGACCAGCCGCTGCGAGGTGATCGGGGTTGGCCAAGATCCGTAGGTCGCTGTTCGCGTTGGCGGCGTCGAGTCAGGCATCGGTTGACCGTATCGCCGGGACCTGCCCGGTCAGTTGGTCAGATCGATGCGGATGGTCAGCGGCGCTGAGGCCATCGCACGACCGATGGCGGCATCCCAGCGATAGGGCATGGTCCGGGACCGGGCTGTCGCGTCGTCCTCGGGCAGCACGACGGCGATTCCTGCGCGCCACCGGCCGCGGATCTTGACCCGCACACGTGGCTCGGCGATCAGATTCTGGACGTAGTCCGACTGCTCGCCGTGGACCGCGATCAGCCAGAACGTCTCGCAGCGCAGCCCGTTACCGACCGGCGTGTACCGAGCCCGGTCGCTTCGCCGCCCAGTCGTTTCGAGCAGCGCATAGGCCCGCGGAGCGAATCCGCGGTGCAATGCCCAGCGGGTGAGGAGGTTGTTCGCGCGCTCGAGTCGGGTCATCCAGCGGTACTTCCGCGACCGGGCCATCCGAGCATCATCGCGTCCCGGCCGTGATACGACACAGAACACGCGTGTCTCACCTGTCACACGGACCTCACCAGTCGCGTTACCGTTCCCCCATGCCCACGCGCTCCCCCGCGAAGGCCCGGTCTCGCGCGGGCACAGACACGCCCTCAGCCAACCGATCCGGGTCGGGCAGGGCGCATACCGCCGGTCAGGCTCGGACCGGCAGCGCTGGACGGTCCGGAACTGCGAGCCGGAGCGCCGCCGCGCGTAGTCCCGGTCCCGGTGTGCGCAAGCCGCCGGCCCGGCGTTCGGCACCGCGCGGTCGGACGCGGAACCGCACCTCGGCAACGATCGGATCGTCGCTGGCCAGAGGAGCCACAGCCACCTGGGGCATGCTCGCCCGCGCGGTGGGCGGAGCCGTTCGGGCGGTCGGCCGCCATCCGGAGGACGAGAGCGTTCTCGATCCGGCTCACCGCCGCGACGGGATCGGGCTGGCCGTCGTGGGCCTCGCCGTCATTCTCGGCGTGGGCGTCTGGACCGACGACACCGGCCCGATCGGCTCCGGCTTGGCCTCATTCGGGCGGGCAAGTATCGGTGCAATCGTCCTCGGTGTCCCTGTGCTGTTCCTGGTTGTGGCGATCCGCTTGCTCCGTCATGCCCCGCGTCCGGAGAGCCGGGGCCGGCTGTCGATCGGCTGGATCTGCATCGTCGCGGGCGTTCTCGGCATCGCCCACGTCATCGCCGGACAGCCGACGACAGCCGGCGGTCGCGCGGACGGAGCAGGTGCGATCGGCGCGGTCGCCGCTGGACCCTTCGTGAGCGGCCTCGGAACCGTGGTGGGGACAACGCTGCTCGTCCTGCTGGCTTTCTTCGGATTCCTGGTCGTCACAGCAACACCGGTCCATCAGTTGCCGAACCGTGCCAAGACGCTGTGGGCAAGGCTGCTCCGCCTCCCCGATCCGAATGCGGTCGCTGACCCGACCGGAGAAGGCGCTGAGGGCACCGACGACGACGCCATGAAGGCGGCTCTGGCGAAGGTACGACTGCGCCGTCCGTCCCGAAGGCGGCAGGCGGTGCAGGCCGACGAGGCGATCGATCAGCCCTCGGGCCACGGCGCGGGCCCGGACACGATGGACACCGAGGAAGTCCCGGAGCTTCCTCGGATCACCAAGCCCGAGCAGCTTGCGATCAACCCGTTGGACGGCGACTACCGGCTGCCCCCGTCGACCATGCTCAGGCCCGGTACCCCGCACAAGCCCCGGAGTACGGCCAACGACGCGACGATCGCGGCGATCACCAGCGTGCTGGACCAGTTCACCGTCGATGCTGCCGTCACTGGATTCACTCGAGGACCGACCGTCACCAGGTATGAGGTTGAACTCGGACCGGCTGTGAAGGTCGAGCGGATCACGAATCTCGCCCGCAACATCGCCTACGCCGTGGCGAACGACAACATCCGAATCCTCGCCCCGATCCCGGGCAAGTCGGCGGTCGGTATCGAGGTGCCCAACATCGACCGGGAGATCGTCAGCCTCGGCGACGTACTGCGCTCATCGGCGGCCGTCCATGACCACCATCCCCTACTGGTCGGGCTGGGCAAGGACATCGAGGGCGGGTACGTCTGCGCGAATCTCGCCAAGATGCCGCACCTTCTGGTCGCCGGTGCGACCGGCGCCGGCAAATCCAGCTTCATCAACGCACTGCTGACCTCACTCCTGCTGCGAGCCACACCGAACCAGATGCGGATGATCCTGATCGACCCCAAGATGGTCGAACTGACCCCGTACGACGGTGTCCCTCACCTGATCACACCGATCATCACCGACCCCAAGAAGGCCGCCACGTCGCTGGTCTGGCTGGTCGAGGAGATGGAGCAGCGCTACCTCGACATGCGGTCCTCCGGTGTCCGACACATCGACGAGTTCAACCGCCGGGTGATCAGCGGCAAGATCACTACACCGCCGGGAAGCGAGCGGATCTACACGCCGTACCCGTACATCCTGTGCGTCATCGACGAGCTTGCCGACCTGATGATGGTGGCTCCGCGAGAGGTCGAGGACTGCATCGTGCGGATCACCCAGAAGGCCAGGGCCGCCGGAATCCACCTCGTGCTGGCCACCCAACGCCCCAGCGTGGATGTCGTTACGGGGCTCATCAAGGCCAATGTTCCGAGTCGGCTCGCCTTCTCGACCTCGAGCCTGACCGATTCCCGGGTCATCCTCGACCAGCCGGGCGCGGAGAAGCTGATCGGCATGGGTGATGCGCTGTTCCTGCCGGTGGGTGCCGGCAAACCGGTACGCGTTCAGGGCGCCTTCGTCGGGGATGCGGAGATCGAGGCGATCGTCGTGCACTGCAAGAAGCAGGGTCAGCCTGAGTACCGCGAGGATGTCGTCACGATCAGCCCGGCCACCAAGAAGGACCTCGACGAGGACATCGGTAGCGATCTCGACCTCCTCTGCCAGGCGATCGAACTCGTCGTGACCACCCAATTCGGGTCCACGTCGATGTTGCAGCGCAAACTGCGGGTTGGATTCGCCAAGGCCGGTCGACTCATGGATCTCATGGAAAGCCGCGGAATCGTGGGGCCTTCAGAGGGCTCGAAAGCACGAGATGTTCTGGTCAAGCCGGACGAACTCGACGCGATCGTCGATGCCCTGCGTGTCTGACGAAGGGGCCACGAGCTGACTCGGCGCAGGGCGCTGACCGCACCGCCCGCGTAGTCTCTCGTCGTGACTCCCCGCGCCGCGCCGCACCACGGCAGCGGACGCGATGTCGCGCTGGTGACTCTCGGCTGCGCCCGCAATGACGTGGACTCCGAGGAGTTGGCCGGCCGCCTCGAGGCTGACGGTTACCGGATCTCGTCGGACACCGCAGCCGCCGACGCCATCCTGGTGAACACCTGTGGCTTCGTCGACGCCGCGAAACGCGAGTCGGTCGAAGCTCTTCTCGCGGCCAGTGACGGATCCGCCAAGGTGATCGCGGTGGGATGCATGGCGGAGCGCTACGGATCCGAGTTGGCCATTGAGTTGCCCGAGGCCACCGTCCTGTCCTTCGACGACTACGCCGCCATCGGTGATCGTGTCGACGACGTCCTGAACGGCCGCGAGCTGACGGCGCACACCCGGTTCGACCGTCGGCACCTGCTGCCGATCGCTCCGATTGACCGGACTCCGGACGTGCCGCCCCCCGGCCACGACTGGCTGCGTCGGCGCCGATTGACCAGCGGCCCGTCGGCTGCCATCAAGCTCGCCAGCGGGTGCGATCGCCGGTGCAGCTTCTGCGCGATTCCCAGTTTCCGCGGCAGGTTTGTCTCCCGCGCGCCGGACGAGATCCTTGCCGAGGCCAGGTGGCTGGCCGGCAGCGGCGTTCGCGAGATCATCCTGGTCAGTGAGAACTCCACCTCGTACGGCAAGGACTTCGGTGACTTGCAGGCGCTGGAGAAACTGCTTCCCCAACTCGCTGCGCTGGACGGCATCGTCCGGATCAGGGTGAACTACCTGCAGCCGGCTGAGGTCCGCCCCGGACTGCTTCACGTCATCGCAACTACGCCCGCGGTCGCGCCGTACTTCGACCTCTCGTTCCAACATTCCGCGCCGAGCGTGCTGCGCCGGATGCGTCGGTTCGGGTCTACCGGGCGGTTCTTGGAACTACTTGCCTCGATCCGTGCGATCAACCCGGATGCCGGCATCCGGACCAACGTCATCGTGGGCTTCCCGGGGGAGTCCGAAGCTGATCTGGAGGAACTCGAGGGTTTCCTGGACGAAGCGAGGATGGATGCGATCGGCGTCTTCGGGTACTCGGACGAGGATGGGACCGAAGCAGCGACTCTTGAGGGCAAGCTGTCCCAGGACGTGATCCAGGAGCGGGTACGCCGAGTGTCCGCGCGCGTGGACGAGTTGACCACCCAGCGCGCCGAGGATCGGATCGGGACCGTCGTCGACGTGCTGGTCCATGCCGTGGGCGGCCAGGATCCGGACGAGGAAGGGATGGATCCGCGGGCGGCGATGGGGACGGCCGCGCACCAAGCTCCCGACGTGGACGGCCATACCAAGCTCACCGCACCGGTTGAACGCAGCACCGCCTATACGTCCGGAGATGTTGTGGCTGCGGTGGTCCTGGACTGTGACGGCATCGATCTCACCGCGACCCCGGTAACACCCGCATGAGCAATGTCATGCCGGATCCCGCCGCGGCGGCTCCGGATCCGGTCCGAATCCTGAATCTGGCCAACGGCTTGACCGTTCTGCGGCTGGCGCTCGTGCCGGTCTTCGTCGTGCTCCTCGTGGCCCGCGACGGGAATGACGAAACGATGCGGCTGCTTGCCACCTTGGTCTTTGCCGCTGCGGTGATCACGGACCGCTTCGATGGCGTGATCGCGCGCCAACGCAACCTGATCACCGAATTCGGCAAGGTCGCCGATCCGATCGCCGACAAGGCCCTGATCGGGACGGCGTTGGTCGCCCTGTCCCTCCTGGAGTTGCTTCCGTGGTGGGTCACGGTGCTGATTCTCTTCCGCGAGATCGCGGTCACCGTGCTGCGGTTCTGGGTGATCCGGCACGGGGTCATCGCAGCCAGCCGTGGCGGCAAACTCAAGACAGTGGTCCAGGCCTTGGCGATCGGGCTTTACATCCTCCCGCTGTCCGGGTTTCTCGGGACGGCGCGCTGGTGGGTGATGGCGGTGGCCGTGGTCCTCACGGTGGTGACCGGCATCGACTACGTGGTACGCGCGTTGCGGCTGCGCCGGACAAGCGCCCGCGCCATGGAACGCGCCGCTCGGGCCCGCGCGGAGCGTTCGCGCGAGGCCAGTTGATCGGTGCAGCACGTCATGACGCCGGTGCGAGATCCTGCATTCGTGCACGCGCTGCTCCTGGAGCGGGGGCTGACCGTCGCAGTAGCCGAATCCCTCACCGGCGGCCTGCTCAGCGCGGCACTGAGCGAGTCGCCAGGATCCAGTGAGACGTTTCGAGGTGGCGTAGTGGTCTACGCCACCGACCTCAAGACGGCGCTGGCCGGTGTGCCGGAGGCCCTACTTGACTCTCAGGGCCCGGTCAGCCAAGACGTCGCTGCGGCCCTGGCCCACGGCATCCGGAATAAGTTGGGGGCCGATCTGGGGCTGGGCATCACCGGGGTAGCCGGACCGGATCCGGTGGGACAACACAGTCCCGGCACGGTCTTCCTGGCAGTCTCCGGGGACCGGATCAGCGAGGTGTCAGGCGCCGACCTGTCCGGGTCCCGCGCCGAGATCCGAGCCGCGGCGGTGGCAGCGGCGCTGGACTTGCTGGCCGCCGTGCTCGGGGGAGGCGGGGAATCCCAACCCGTCCCCGAGCGTTACGCCTAGAGCAAACGCCGCCCGGTAACGCCGGTGTGGATTATCCGACGAGGTAGGGTCGAGCGCACTCTCTGCCGGACGGCTGGCACGGAAAGGGGTTGCCGCTGTGACATTGATGAGGACAGCCCTGGGCCGTCGGTTGCGCTCCCATCGAGAAGGGCAGCGCCGCACGTTGCGTGACGTGTCAGGAAGCGCGCGGGTCAGCCTCGGGTATCTCTCCGAGATCGAACGAGGGCAGAAGGAGGCATCGTCGGAGTTGCTTTCCTCCATCTGTGATGCCCTGGACTTGGAATTGGCCGACCTGCTGGCCGAGACCAGCGACGATCTGCGCACCCCGGTCGACGGGTCATCCCTGGCGGCCGCTCCACTGCTCCCCGACGCCCCGGTTCTCAAGGCCGTCGACTCCCTGATCGCTGCCTGACCCTGCTTCGCCCGGCCGCTCCACCCCACCCCGGCCAGGTACGTGGCTGGCTTCGCCCGGCCGCTCCACATGGATAACGACGGCCCCGGGCTCAGCGACCTGCTGACAATGAGCGTCGGCCTGGCCATGTATCTTGCAGTGGGATTCGGTCTGGGTTGGCTCATCGACCTTCCGTTCGACACGTTCCCGACCTTCGCGCTCGTCGGGCTACTGCTCGGGATCGGGGGAGCATGTCGTTACTTCTACAAGCAAGCTCAACGATTTCAATGAGCGCCCGAAAGTACGAAGGTGTGACGGCCAGGACGGCCGCGCACGAGAGCAGAGCAGGAGTGATCGGACCTTGTTGACGACCTCCTCCTACATTCCGCCCAACGCCCGGGCCATCTTCCGCAGCTCGGTTGTCGGAGCCGGGATCACGGCGGTTCTCTCGCTACTTATCTTCATCCCCCTCGGGTACACAGAGGCCGTGCTGTTCGGGGTCTTCGGTCTTGCGATCGGCGTAGTGAACGCCGCGATGATTCAGCGGTCCGCCGCGCGGTTCGCCGACCAGGGTGGGGGCGGCAAGGGTGGCCTCGCAGTTGCCGCGCTGGCCCGCCTAGGGGTGTCCACTGGGATCGCCCTGGCCTGCGGCCTGCTCTTCCGGCCAGAGGGGCTCGGCGTGTTCGCCGGCCTTGCCGCCTTCCAGCTGATTGCGGTGGCCGCTGCCGCCCGCCCGATGATCAAGGAGCTGCGTCACCAGTGAGCGCAACCGTCCTGGCCGCCAGTGACAGCGGCGTCGAGATCGGGAACCACTGGACCGTCGAGGTCTTCGGTTATTCGCTGAACATGGACACGATCGTCGGAACGTTGGTCGCCGGTGCGGTGGTCATCGCCCTGGGCTTGTTGGTGGCCCGTGGCGCCAGCGTCGGGAAGCCGACCAAGCTGCAGATCTTCTTCGAAACGATCAAGCAGGCGATCGAGGACCAGGTCGAGGAGAACCTCGGCATCAAGACGGCCCCGTGGGTCGTCCCCTTCGCCTTCGCGATCGCGATGCTCATCCTGTTTGCGAACCTGCTGTCCATCCTGCCTACCGAGCACATCGTGCCCCCGCCGACCTCGGACGTGAACCTGACCTTCGCGCTCGCGCTGGTCGTCATGTTCGTCGTCTGGTGGACAGCCATCAAACGTCAGCCTCGGCGCTTCTTCGGTCACTTCAAGAACCCGATGACGATCATCGAGGAGATCACGAAGCCGATCTCGCTGAGTCTGCGGCTCTTCGGCAACATCCTGTCAGGGACGATCATGATCCAGCTGATCGTCGCTCTGCCGGTCTATATCCTGTGGGCCCCGTTCACCATCTGGAAGCTGTTCGACATCTTCATCGCCGTGCTTCAGGCGGTCATCTTCACCATCCTGACGATCATCTACCTTGGTCAGGCAATCGGCGAGGATGCCGACGCGCACTGATCGCCACTCGGCCCTGTACACCCATAGAAGGAGATAAATGTCCAGCGTAATGGAAGTTCTCGCAGTGGACGCGGAACTGAACTCGGCGATCACGACGGCTGGCGCGTACATCGGTGGGGGCCTGGCCCTGGCTGGCGGAGCCATCGGTGCGGCAATCGGTGACGGCCTGGCCGGTAGCCAGGTCATCGCGGGTGTGGCCCGTCAGCCCGAGGCCCGCGGTCGCCTGTTCGGCATCTTCCTGATCACGGTGGGTCTGGTCGAAGCCATGTACTTCATCAACCTGGCGTTCATGGCGCTGTTCGTCTTCGTCCTAGGCTGAGTTCATGAGCCGCGTGGTCACGAGCAACCTGCTGGCCCAAGAGGAGAGTGGCAATAACTTCCTGGTGCCGGACTTGACGATTATCGTCGAGATATTGGCCTTCCTGCTGATTCTCTACATCCTCCGTCGCTACGTCTGGCCGCACCTCTCCAAGGCCATGAACGACCGCCAGGCGATGATCCGACAGATGGCCGAGGACGCTGCCGCGGCGACCGCCAAGCTCAAAGAGGCGGAGGAGCGCTACAACGCAGCACTGGCCGAGGCTCGCACCGAGGCAGCCGTCATCCGCGACCAGGCAAGGGCCGACGCCCAAGCCATCCGCGAGGAGCTGAAGGACAAGGCCGAGGCCGAGGCCGAGCGCATCCGGGTCCGTGCTGATGAGCAGATCGCCGGTCAGCGTGAGCAGGTCGTACGGCAGCTGCGCAGTGAGGTCGGTGGTCTCGCATTCCAGCTTGCCGAGCGGATCGTGGGAGAGTCACTTGCCGACGACGCCCGCCTGCGGCACACCGTCGACAGTTTCCTCGACGACATCGATGACCTGCCCACCAAGGAGGAGCGGCAGACGACGAGCACCAGCGTGGGTGGCGCCGGCTGATCGTCTGCCAGCAGGCGCGCGTAGTCGGTCCGGCTTCTTTTTGACCCCGACCAACGCACCGTCCAGGCTACGCCCGGCCGCTCCACGTGAGCTCTACGGGCCGCCAAGTACCATGGGTGGTATTCCCATGAACACAGCCTCTTCCGTGCTGGGCACGGACCACTCCCACGTGCCCGATGGCGTTGCGCCAACGCACGTGCGCTCCGACCTGCGCAACCTCGCCATCGTTGCGCACGTCGATCACGGCAAGACCACCCTGGTTGATGCGTTGCTACGTCAATCCGGGGCTTTCCGGGCGAACGAGGAGCTCACCGATCGGGTCATGGACTCCGGCGATCTCGAGCGGGAGAAGGGCATCACGATCCTGGCCAAGAACACCTCCCTGGTGTGGCGCGGCACGACATTGAACATCGTCGACACCCCGGGGCACGCGGACTTCGGCGGTGAGGTCGAACGGGCGCTGACCATGGTCGACGGGATCGTCTTACTGGTCGATGCCGCCGAAGGCCCGCTTCCACAGACCCGCTTCGTCCTCCGCAAGGCCCTCGAGCGCGATCTGCCGGCGATACTCGCGGTGAACAAGATCGATCGTCCAGACGCTCGGGTGAGCGCCATCGTCGACGATGTGTACGAGCTGTTCATGGACCTCGACGCGACCGACGACCAGTTGGACTTCCCGATCGTCTACTGCTCCGGACGTCAGGGCACGGCCACGTTGAACATGGACGAGCCGGGCACGGACCTGGCCGCCCTGTGCCAAACCGTCCTCGACACGATCCCGCCGCCCACCTACACCGAGGGCGCCCCGCTGCAGGCCTGGGTCACCAACCTGGATGCAAACCCCTACGTCGGTCGACTAGCGCTGTGCCGCATCGTCGAGGGCACGCTCAGCAAGGGTCAAGTCGCCGCCTGGTGCCGCGTGGACGGCAGCATCGAGCGGGTCAAGATCTCCGAACTCTTCCTGACCCAGCACCTGAACCGGATCCCCGTCGAGCAGGCCCGCCAAGGCGACATCGTGGCGGTGGCCGGCATTGCCGACATCACGATCGGGGAGACCCTGGCCGATCCCGAGGACCCGCGGCCGCTCCCGCTGATCACGGTGGACGAGCCCGCCCTGTCCATGACGATCGGCATCAACACCTCCCCGCTGGCCGGGCGCGACGGCAACAAACTCACTGCTCGCCAGGTCAAGAACCGGCTGGACTCCGAGTTGGTCGGCAACGTCAGTCTCCGGGTCGAGGCCACCGACCGCCCCGACGCTTGGGAGGTCCAGGCCCGCGGTGAACTCCAGTTGGCGATCCTGATCGAACAGATGCGCCGGGAGGGTTTCGAACTGACCGTCGGCAAGCCGCAGGTGGTCACCCGGGAGATCAACGGAAAGCGCCACGAACCGGTCGAGCGGGTCACGATCGACGTTCCCGAGGCGCACCTCGGGGCTGTCACCCAACTATTGGCCAGCCGCAAGGGGCGGATGACCAACATGGTCAATCACGGCCTGGGCTGGGTACGACTGGACTACCTGGTCCCTGCCCGTGGCCTGATCGGGTTCCGCAACGAGTTCCTGACCAACACCCGGGGGACCGGGGTGCTGAGCCAGGTCTTCGAGGGATTCGAGCCGTGGTTCGGTGAGATCAACCTGCGCAACACCGGCTCGCTGGTCGGTGACCGGAGCGGCCCGGCCACCACGTTCGCGATGATGAACCTGCAAGACCGCGCAGTCATGATGGTCACCCCGGGCACCGAGGTCTACCAGGGCATGATCGTGGGGGAGAACAGCCGCGCCGGCGACATGGATGTCAACGTCGCCAAGGAGAAGAAGCTCACCAACATGCGGCAATCGGCCGGCGACGAGACCGTCAAGCTGTCACCGCCACGGTTGCTCTCGCTTGAACAGGCACTGGGGTTCATCTCCCCAGAAGAGTGCGTCGAGGTCACTCCGAAGCACCTGCGGCTGCGCAAAGTTCATCTCGACCCGCACGAACGGGCCAAGTCTGCGAAGCGAGCCAGCGCCGCGAGCTGATTCAACCCCTTCCCAGCTTGGGCAGCCCGCGCTGGATCTGGCGGCAGGCCTGGGCGATCCGCTGTTCGTTCTCGATCAGGGCGAACCGTAGATACCCCTCGCCCTGCGCGCCGAAGCCGACGCCGGGAGAGGTCGCGACATCACAGTCGTTGACGAGCAACGTCGCGAAGTCGATCGAACCGAGATGCTGGTAAGCGTCGGGGATCCTCGCCCAGGCGAACATCGTGCCCCTGGGCCGGGCTATCGGCCACCCCGCCCGGGCCAATCCGCTGCACAAGGCGTCGCGGCGTGACTCATAGATCGCGTTGACCTCACGGGGATAGTCGGCAGCCTCGTTCAGGGTGACAGTGGACGCGATCTGGATCGGCTGGAACGTGCCGTAGTCCAGATAGCTCTTCAGCTTGGCCAGCGCAGCGACGACCTCGCTGTTGCCAACCAGGAAGGCGACCCGCCAGCCGGCCATGGAGAAGGACTTGGTCATCGAGTACAGCTCGACCGAACATTCCCGCGCCCCATCGCACTGCAGGATCGAGGGGGCGGTCCAGCCGTCGAACGTGGTCTCGGCGTACGCGAAATCGTGGACGAGCACCACGTCGCGCTGGCGGGCCCAGTCGACCAGCCGTTGCAGCTCGGCGAGCTCGACGACGGCCGTCGTCGGGTTGTGCGGGAAGGACAGCACCACGACGCGTGGCTTCGGCCAGCCGTACTCCCAGGCTTCCATCACGTTCTCGACGTAGTCCTCGTCCGCACCGATCGCGACCTGTCGGGTGTCGGCGCCGGCGAAGTAGGGCCCCCAGATGTGGATCGGGTAGGACGGCGAGGGCACCAGGGCGGAGTCGCCGGGCTGGAGCAGAACCCACATCAAGTGGCTGAACCCCTCCTTGGCCCCGATCGTGCTCAGCACCTCGGTGTCCGGGTCCAGAGTGACCCCGAACCGGCGCTCGTAGAGATCTGCGACGGCCTGCCGGAGCTTGGGGATCCCGCGCGAGGACGAATACCGGTGGTTGCGGGAGTTGCGGGCGGCCTCGGCCAGCTTGTCGACGGCGATGTCGGGAGAGGGGATGTCGGGGTTACCGAAACCGAGGTCTATGACGTCTCTGCCAGCTCGTCGGGCGGCGACCTTGAGCCCGTCGATGATCGTGAATACGTACGGAGGGAGCCCGGGGATTCGACGGAAATCCATGGCTCCACGGTAGGGGTGGGTGTGTTGGCAGGCGGAGTCGGGGACCACCCGACCCGGTCACCGATCACATGGCACGATGGAGGCCAGTGGCGGACGAGATGGCGACCGCACAGACGCGGCGTGCACTGCGCCCGGGGAGAGGACTCGCATGGCCAATCCGTTCGTGAAGGCATGGAAGTACTTTCTGGCCGCCTTCGGTGCCAAGATCGAGGAGAAGGCCGATCCGAAGATCCAGATCCAGCAAGCGATCGAGGCCGAACAACAGCGCCACCAGGCGTTGGCCAACCAGGCCGCCGCTGTACTCGCGAACCAGCGACAGCTGGAGATGCGTTTGACCCGCCAGCTCAGTGAGGTCGAGAAGCTGCAGGGCTCGGCCCGGCAGGCGCTCGTGCTCGCGGACTCGACCAAAGCCAAGGGAGATCTCGAGAAGGCGAGTGATTTCGAGAGCGCGGCCGCCGCGTTTGCTACCCAATTGGTGTCCGCTGAGCAATCCGTCGAGGATCTCAAGCGCTCACACGACGAGGCCCTTCAGGCGGCCGAACAGGCCAAGGGAGCAGTCGAGCAGAGTCGGATGCGGCTACAGCAGACTCTGGCGGAGCGCTCCAAGCTGCTCAGCCAGCTAGAACAGGCTCGGATGCAGGAACAGGTCTCGGCCTCGCTACGTCAGATGAGCGAATTGTCAGCCCCGGGATCAACACCGACGCTGAGCGAAGTACGGGACAAGATCGAGGCCCGGTACGCCCACGCGCTCGGCCAGCAGGAGTTGGCGCAGACCTCGGTCGAGGGCCGGATGCTCGAAGTCCAGAAGGCCACGTTGGATGTATCGGCGGCAGCCAGGCTCGAACAGATCCGGGCCAGCATGGACAGCGCCCCCGACCGGACGGCGAGCGAGCGGGCCGACAAGGGCCCACCGCCGGCCGTCGAGGCCGCGGCCACCGGCCCGGCGATCGAGGCTCAGCGAGCCACCAGTGACGCGCTCAGCGATCCCGTGCAGGCACACCAACGACCCGAACCGGCCTGACCGGCGGCTTCGGCGTCTGCCGAGCACCGAGGCGTAGGTGAGCCGGCCCGCTGACTCGGCCGAGGAACGGCTCGCGCGCAAGCGGAGCTTGTCCCGACGGCGGTTCGCATACCGGCTACTGGGTGCTGGCGGGCTGATCGTCCTCACCTTCGCGATCGGCCGTCGGCCGGAGTTGGAGTTCGCCGAGATCCTCTCCGGTCTGGCAGCCATGGTGGCGGCAGTCGGTGCCCTTGATGCCGGCATTCGGGCATACCGGATCAATGTGGGTTCTCCGCGCAGGCCGAATGTCGTCCCCAGTACCCTGCCCGACGAGCGATCGTCGGCATTTGCTCCACTGGTTCGGCTGGCCGCACGCGAGCGCGAACTCGCGGACTATGTGTCGGCTCTGCCCTCGGCGGTGTCCGGGGACACCTGGCGACAGGCGTCCGCGGCAGCCCGCACGTTGCGGATCCATGCCGCGCGGATCACGGCGGCAGAGGGATCCCCGATAGCGGCCACGGCTGTCACCAAGGATGTGGACCTGCTGGCCTCGCGACTACGCGAGGGCGTCTCCGCCTACGAGCGATTGACCGTGACGGCTGGCGAGCTGGTCGCCGAGGCCGACAGCAAGACGTCCGGCAATGCCACGGTCCGGCTGGCCGATGCCACCGACGCACTGGTGGGGATGACCCGCGGTCTGGCGTCATGAGC
>JALZIX010000145.1 GCA_030860025.1 Actinomycetota bacterium | reverse complement strand
GCGCGGTCGAGGTCGCCGCCGATCGGGCGATCCGGGTGGACATCCTGCCGCTTGCGCAGGCCATGGCCATCCCGGACATCATCCGTACCGCCACCAACCTGCTGCCCCCGGACCTGGAGGTCGTCCGCATCGTGGACATCGTCGGCCTTGATGTTCAGGCCGACGGCGGTACCCATGTCGCCTCCACCAAGCAGATCGGCGGGATGGAAGTCGTCAAGGTGGAGAACAAGGGCAAGGCCAATCGCCGGCTACGCGTCCGCCTTACCGACTGAGCAACGCCTAGGGGCGCGGTGGGTACGGGTCAGGCGGCAGCAAGACCCAGAGAACCAGGTAGAGGAAGACCTGCGGGCCGGGCAGCACGATCGACACGAGGAACGCGACTCGGACGAGGGTGGGTGAGACGCCCAACCGGCGCGCGATTCCGGAGCAGACCCCAGCGATGACTCTGTTCGATGTGTTTCGCGCAAGTGCGGCGGCCATGGGACTCCTTTCCCGCGAGGGCGAGAACTATCCCTCAAACCTAGACTCGATCTCGTGCACATCGAGGCCATCAACAGCGACATCACGACCGAGCAGGTGGACGCGATCGTCAATGCCGCGAATCCCGGCCTGCTCGGCGGCGGTGGTGTCGACGGTGCCATTCACCGCGCCGGCGGGCCGGAAATCCTCGAGGAATGCCACCGGATCAAAGCCGATCTGGCAGGCGGATTGCTCACCCGCGGACAGGCCGTGTCGACCACCGGTGGGCGGCTGCCCGCACGCTGGGTGATCCACACTGCCGGTCCCGTCTATGACCCCGGAAAGGATCGCAGCCTCATCCTGCGGTCTTGTCACGTCGAGTCCCTTCGGCTCGCAAGCACTCTCGGCGCGACCTCCATCGCGTTTCCGGCGATCTCGACGGGGGTGTACGGCTGGCCGATGGATGACGCCGCCCGGATTGCCGTCAGCGCGGTACGCGACACCGAGGCCCCCGGGATCGAACTTGTCCGGTTCGTGCTGCGGGGTGACGAAGCACTCCGTTGTTTCCGCGCCGCGCTCTCTTGACAGCTATACCCCCCGGGGGTATGAAGTCCAACATGACTTCTCACGTATCGCACAGGTCGGCCGACTGGGGCACGGCCGTCCAGGCGACGCTGCACTGCCTCACCGGCTGCGCCATCGGCGAGGTGCTCGGGATGATCATCGGAACCGGGCTCGGCTGGTCCAACGGGTCGACAATTGCGTTGGCTGTTGTCCTGGCCTTCATCTTCGGTTACGCGCTGACCATGCGTCCGCTATTGCGGTCCGGCATGAGTTTCCGCGCGGCGGTCAAACTTGCCCTCGCAGCCGACACCGTGTCTATCGCGGTGATGGAGATCGTGGACAACCTCGTGATGCTCTACGTACCGGGGGCGATGGATTCCGGACTGGCCAACTGGATCTTCTGGGCCGCGTTGGCCTTCGCACTTGCCGTTGCCTTCGTCGTCGCCCTGCCTATCAACCGCTGGATGATTTCGCGGGGGCGCGGTCACGCCGTCGTGCATTCTCACCACGGTTGACCTTGCTCTTCTCGGCCCGGCCGAGCAGGTCGCGATACACGGCGCGGACGGCCAAGACCTGGCGCAGTTCGCTGCGCACCTCGCCGAAGAACTCGCGCTGATAGTCCTTGTCCACCAATGACGTCACCAAAAACTGCATGCCGCCGATGGCGCCGATGAAGCCGGCTGTCTTCAGTAATTCGACCGACAGGTAGATGTGCCCGCCCAGCAGCGACACCGTCGGGCCGATGACTGTGGGCGGGGCTCCGACCCACTGCTCGAAAGTCGGCACGGAGATCGTCAGCATGCCGAAGCCAACGTAGAGCGAGGTCACCAATCCGGTGACGATGAGGGCTTGGACGAACTGGCTGACGAACAGCAGCAGTGTCACGTTGAGCCGTTCCCGTCGATGCATGGGCATCGGCGGCACGGCCTCTCCTCGTCGGCGGGCAGCCGCCGTCCCGCACGGCGCGTCGCCGCATTCCCGTGACACCTCGGTCCAGTCTTCGAAGTCACCCAACTCGTCGACCTGCGAGGGCAGTCGCAGCCAGGTCAGCACAGCCCCGAGCCCGGCGAACAATCCCAGCGTGATGGCATACAGGCCGAGCGGGATCTCGGTTGCGACCTTCCACATCTCGGCGTTGAGGAACATGAAGACGCTGAACAACAACAGGGTGGGGAGAATTCGACCGACAACCGGCAACACGGTGCGCATCTGTCGAACCGTCAGGAACAGGGCCCAGATACCCAGCGGAATGAGCGCGTACGAGGTCACGGCATACACCAGCGCGAGGAGTCCGACATTCGCGCCAAGCAACCAGGCAGCGGTCGGCCAGCCGATGCCGACGAGCAGGGCCGCGGCGGTGGGGGCGAGCAGGAACACCGCGACCTCGACCACTCCGAAGCGGGGGACATCGGCGAATGTGGTCCGTCCACGGAGGCGGTTGGTCCCGATCCAGATCGCCGCGGACACGAGGATGACCGTTAGGAAAGCCGTGAACCGCAGCCACAACGGCCACGCCGTCGCCACGGCGAACGACAGTTCGGTCAGAAAGACGAGATAGAGCAGCGGTGCCGCTCGGGTCAAGATGTCCCGGCTCGGGCTGTAGTCGACGATGAGGTGCGGCACACCCCGGTGCAGAAACCAGTCCTCGATGGCAGAGCGCTCCTCGCGTGCGCTCGGGCCGACGCTCATGCGCACATCCTGCCTGCCGCTTCGCCCGTGCTTGAAAGTCGACCAAATTTCTCGCCGAACCCCCTTCCCGTTCCGCCGTGATGCGGTGGAATAGGCCGATGACGACTAGGCAGGGCATTGTGCGTACGGCGGGGCTCGTGGCGGCTGCGGGGATCGTCCTCACCAGCTTGACTCCGGCGCAGGCGGCAGACCCGGGATCGGCGCGGTTCGCGAGCTTCAACGCGTCCCTCAACCGGTCGGCCGAAGGCCAACTCATCACCGATCTTTCGACACCCAACAATGCGCAGGCGGCCAATGTCGCCGAGATCATCCAGCGAATCGCGCCGGACGTCCTGCTCATCAACGAGTTCGACTTCGATCCCGCCGGTACGGCCCTGCAACTGTTCCAGGACAACTACCTTTCGGTGCCGCACAACGGTGCACCGGCCATCGACTACCCGTACTCCTTCACCGCGCCCTCCAACACCGGGGTGCCCTCGGGCTTCGACCTCGACAACAGCGGCAGTGTCGGTGGTCCTGGGGACGCATTCGGCTTCGGTTTCTTCCCCGGCCAGTTCGGCATGGCCGTCTATTCGAAGTTCCCGATCAACGTGGACGCAATCCGGACCTTCCAGACATTCCTGTGGAAGGACATGCCGGGCGCGCTGCTGCCGGACGACCCCGCGACGCCCGCGCCGGCCGACTGGTATTCCGCCGCGGAGCTCGAGGTCTTCCGGCTCTCGTCCAAGAGTCACTGGGACCTGCCCATACAGATCGGCCCGCATACGGTGCACTTCCTGGTCAGCCACCCGACCCCGCCGGTCTTCGACGGCGCTGAGGACCGCAACGGCACGCGCAACTTCGACGAGATCCGGCTGTGGGGCGACTACATCACCCCGACCGCCAGCGGCTACATCTACGACGACGAGGGCTTGTACGGCGGCCTGCCGGCCGGTGCCCACTTCGTGATCGCCGGTGACCAGAACTCCGACCCGCTGGATGGCGACAGCATCCCGGGCGATATTCTTAATGTGATGTACTACACCTTTTTCTACACCAACCGGACGCCATCCTCCATCGGGGCGGTGCAGGCCTCGCGTCAGCAGGGCGGCATCAACGAGACTCATCTGTCACCGCACCGCAATGACACCGCCGACT
>JALZIX010000105.1 GCA_030860025.1 Actinomycetota bacterium | reverse complement strand
CGCTGACCCTCGGACAGGTCGCGGGGATCCTGGCCCGGAGGCAGATCAGGGATCAGTCGGCCGAGCAGTGCCAGCGTCGTACCCGACTCGGCGCCGGACTCCGCGTCGGCCTGCGCACACTCGGCCGTCACGGTGTCGAGATAGAGCAGATCGCCGGGCTCCTGCGGCACCAGGCTGACCGACCGCCGCCGACGCCCGGGGGCGAGCGTGTGTACCGACACCCCGTCCAGCAGCACGCTGCCACGTTCTGCTTTCAGCCCGCCCTGTAAGGCTGAGAGCAGCGTCGTCTTTCCGGAACCGTTGCGGCCCATGACCGCCAGAACCTCACCCGCGCGTACGTCGAGGTCCAGGCCGCGCAGCACCGAAGGCCCACTCCGGTACCGCTGCCACACACCCCGAGCGCGCAACACCGGCTCACGGGCTGATCGGGCTGCTTCCGGTACTTCTGGTACGACCGAGCCCAGCCGTTCGACCAGAGCCGGTGCCATGCGGCGGGCGTCCCGTACCGACACCGGGATAGGTGACCAGCCGGCCAGCTTGGCCAGGGCGACAACGGGCGGCGCAACCGGACTCTGGGGGAGTATCTCGCCGGGCGAGCCGTAGAGCACCGGTTGGCCAGGACCCGTCAGACACAGCACCGAATCGGCGTACTGCACCACGCGCTCGAGTCGGTGCTCGCTGAGCAGGACGGTCACGCCCAGGTCGTGGACCAAGCGGTGCAGTGCCGCGAGGACGTCCTCAGCCGCCCCTGGGTCCAGCGCGCTGGTGGGCTCGTCGAGCACCAGCACCTGTGGGTGGGCGGTGAGCGCTGCACCGATGGCTACACGTTGCTGCTGGCCGAAGGACAAGTCGCCCAACGGCTTTCGGCGTACGTCGGCCAAGCCGAGCAGATCCAGGGTTTCCTCGACGCGGCGCCGCATGATGGCCGGGTCGAGAGCTAGGGACTCCATCACGAAGGCCAGTTCATCCTCGACCGAGTCGGTCACGAACCCGTCCATCGGGCGCTGTCCCACCGTCCCCACGACGTCGGCCAGTTCACGGGGCGGGTGCGTACGGGTGTCGCGGCCACCGACGAGGACGCGACCGCGGAGGAGCCCACCGGTGAAGTGCGGGACATGACCGGTGGCGGCACCGAGCAGGGTGGTCTTCCCGGACCCCGTGGGGCCCACTACGAGGCAGAACTCACCGGCCGGCAGCACAAGGTCGACGTCGGTCACCGCATCGGAGTCCGCACCGGCATAGCGGACGCTGACCCGCTCGAACGCAATCATCAGCCCCACCCATTCGAGTGAAGGACGCCCTGTAGCAATAGGTTCGTCACAAGGCGTCCTTCACTCGGATTGTGTCGGCGCTTGGGGGAGCCTCGACCGGCGTGCTGATCACACCGGGCAGTGCGGCGACCGCGAGTCCCACCAACGGCAGGAGTGCCAGTTCGGGCCACACCAGCGGGAATGTGCTCGGATGACTGACGCTCCACTCGGTCAGGAAGAACAGCGCCGCTATCACCAAGCCGCACAGCGCCACGACAACTGAGCGGAGATCGAACCGGTCCGGCCGGTAGCGGCTGCGCACCATCCGGCGGGAACCGATGACCAGCCCGGTGACGCTCGCGGCCACGCCCACTACCAGCGCCGGGACGGCGACCGAGAACGGGGTCGCGGCATCGAGCAGCCCGTACGCGGCCAGGCACAGGCCCAGCAGTCCGCCGAGCAGCAGCACCACACTGGTCCGCCGGGCCCGAGGGGACAGCGCGCCGACCCGTCCGTACCCACGCGCGTCCATCGCGGCGGCCAGGGCGACCGCGCGCCCCAAAGCCTGATCCAGGACCGGCATCGCGATCGACCCGAACGCCCGTAGCCCGCGGGCAGGGGTGCCGCGCAACGCCCGCGCCCGACGTACCCGAACCGCCGATTCGATCAGCGCCGGGGCCATGCTCACCGCGACCACCACCACCAAGCCCGCCTCGTACAACGCACCCGGCAAGGACTTCAGCAGCCGCCGGGGATCAGCCAGGGTGACCGCGGCGCCGACGCAGACCAACAGCGTCGCCAGCCGCATCCCGTCGTAGACCGCGCTGGCCAAACCCTCCGCGGTCACCGCACCGCCGATCCGGACACCGGCGGACCATTCCGGAAGCAAGATCTCGGGCAGGTGAATCAGCACCGTCTCCCCGTACCCCCCGCCCAGGAGGATGTGGAACACCGTCCGGATCGCGACGACGACCATGCCGAAGATCAGGTACGCCCGGAAGCCCCTTGCCCAGGTCGACATAGGCCGTCGGGACACGACGACGAACGCGGCGACACCCACGATGAGCAGCAGCAGTAACGGGTTCGTCGTACGACTCGCGGCAGCGGCCAACCCCAGCGCCCACGCCCACCAGGCAAGCGGGTGCGTGGGCAGCCGAGCATGGATCCAGCGGGTGGCGACTGTTCCGACTGCGCCGTTACCGGCGGCACGGAGGGTCACCCGGTCCGTAGTCCCGGTGCCCACGCTCACCTGGCCATCGTGCGCCTCATGCGCCGGGCGGTACGGACGTACGCCGTCGGTACTGCCAATAGCCTGCGCCGCCGAGGGCGGCCAATGCGGCGACCGTGCCCAGCAGCGCCCATGGGGCACCACTTGATGTCGACTCCGAGGCAGGTTGTGGGGCGGCGTCGGCTCGGGCTTGCCTCGAAGATCGTCCATCCGTACCGCTACCCGCCGAGGTTGAGTCGGCTGACCCCGAAGACTCGGCCGCGGTCCCGTCGGTGTCCCCGGCCTGGGGCTCGCCGCTCTGGCCCGATCCTGAGCCTGGGTTCTCGCCGGACGGTGGGTTGCTACCACCGGAACCTCCGCCGTCACCGCCAGGAGCGGGCGGCGGTACCGGAGCTGGTGCGGGCGCCGGCGGAGGGGGCGGTGGCGGAGGTGGAGGCGGAGGGGGCGGTGGCGCGTTGACGCCCGGCGGGGCGACCGCCGGTTGACCGCCCGCGCCGAACGACCAGCCCTCGGCACTGCCCGGTGCGGGATTGCGGTTTCCCGCGCCCAGACTGCTGTACGACCAACTGCCGCCCAGGCTCGCGGTCCAGTAGGACCAGTACGCGTTCGTCGGGGCGCCGTTGCACGGGTTCGGCGCATTGTCGATGGTGCAGACGAGGCCAGGCTGGCGGTCGACGAAGGTGTAGCTGTGGCCCGCCGCACTCAATGCCGAAAGGCCACTGCCGACGTCGCCGATGCAGGAGGTCTGGGTACCTCCGCCGAGTGAGTTGAAGGACACGACGACCGCGATCTGAGATGCCTCACATCCCGCCGCCTCCGCCGCGGTGACTTTCGGCTCCGCAACCACCAGCGCCAACCCCATGAGAGCCGCCGCCAGCAGCCACGCCCCTAACCGCCGTGATCTTGACGAAAGTGTCAGTTGACGGGGCGTTTTGGCGTGCTGAACCGACACTTTGGTCAAGATCACGACTTTTCCCGGCGGCGAGCCAGGGTCGTCGCGAGAGTGCCGACGGCCAGCAACGCGAGCCCAAGCGGGATCGTGCGCAGCGGGTCGGCGCCGGTGGCTGGCAGTTGAGGCGCGGGCGGTGGCGGCGGACTAACGACCGGCGGCGGGGGCAGCACGCCACCGCCGCTTCCGACGTCCAGGCCATACGCCAGAGGGTCGGTCGGCGCAACGAGATCGACGAAACCGATGCCGCTCACCCCAAGGATCGCCTGCGTCGTGGCGCGCGTCGCAGTGGCCGGATCGAAGCCGCTGGCGTCGAAGGCGAAGGCGCCTTGTTGCGCTTGTGGCCCTTCCGCGCCGACCTGCCGATCCAGCAACCACGCCGCCCCGGCGTCGGCTGCCGCGTTCGCACCGACCACCCGCAGGGCCTGGCTGGCCAACCCTGTGCTGTTGGAGTTCGGAGTGATAACCGGCGGCGTTCCGAAACCCGGCGCAGCAAAGGAGCCATCGGCAGCCTGTTCACCGAGCAGGAAGGTGGTCGCGGCATCGAGCTCGGCGCCACGGCCGGCGACCTCGAGAGCCTGTATGGCAAAGCCGGTCGTGTCCACCTCACCTGTGCAGGGGACCGTCTCCAGGACGGAGTTGAAGCCGCCGTCCGCGCATTGCTGGGTGACCAGATAGTCGACGGCCGCGGCAGACGCGCCACCCGGCGTCGCGCGTTCCAGCGCGATCACCGCCAGAGCCTGGGTGATCCCATTGCTGAAATCGCCGAAGGCCGACGCGTCGGCGTAGCGGCCGCTGGCCTGTTCCCGAGCCTGCAGATCAGCAACCAGGTCGCGACCACCGAAGTCCGTCGGGTCGCGGTCCATGACGTCGGCGACCACGATCAGCTTGGCCAGCGAACCGGCATACGACTCAGCAGCACCGTCGCCGGCGTAGGAGGCCACGTTCGCCGCCAGGTAATCGGTCGCCGCTTCAGCCGCGTCACCAGCCGAGCCAGCCGCAGCGAACGCGAGAATTGCATCCGCGGTCAGCCCGTAATCCGGGAAGACCTCGGTCAGCGGATCGATGACCCCGTCGCCATTGAGGTCGAACGAGGTGGCCAGGTGGTCGCCGTCGACAAGCTCGCCGGTTAGCCAGCCCGCACCCGCATCGGCCGGGTCGGTGGTCAGCGGTTCGGTGGGTGGGGCGGCGCCGGCCCAAGCGGGTGAGAGCAGCACGGCGAGCAATGCCACTACGGCGACGAGCGCACCGGAACCGGAGCAGGAACGCGCGGCTTTGGGGATGGCGGTGTGGTTGAACATGTGGGCCTTTCGGTGAGCGATCCGACGAAGAAGGCCCCGGCACTCACCTGGAAAACCCCCTTGCGCGTGTGGTGCAACGCGAAGGGGGCGGCGCAGGTGAGGTACCTGAGCTCCGCCCCGCAGACCTCGGCGTGATGGAGTCGCTCGTGCGGAGGCAGGTAATCGGACTTGTCGGGTACGCCACTGGTGGCATCTCGACTCACCGCTGCGGGTCAGCGCCGGACTCTCACCGGACTTCCCCTGCGCCAGCACTTATGCAGTTGTTGTGCCGGGGATATTCCGCGCACATACCGCGGAAGTCAATTTTGTGCGGTGGCGCTGCGCTCGACCGCACTCCGCTCCACGCAGAACTCGTTGCCCTCGGGATCGGCCAGGACCGCCCAACCGGTGCCATCCGGTCTTCGGCGGTCATCGATCAGGCTCGCGCCGAGCGCCAGCAGCCGCGCGACCTCCTCGTCCCGGGTCCGATCCGTGGGGCGAAGATCCAGGTGCAATCGGTTCTTCA
>JALZIX010000088.1 GCA_030860025.1 Actinomycetota bacterium | reverse complement strand
CGGGGTCTGGCTGGCATGACTCTTCAGGGCGGCGATCTTGCGCTCGACGACATCGGTGATGTCGACGAAGTGGTTGGGGGTCGGGCTGCCGAGCTGCCACACCTCCCGCACAGTCCACGGCGCGAGCCCCTCGACCGCCAGGAGTTCGGGATGGGCGTAGGCGTTGCGTGCATCGGGATAGACCGCGCTCAAGGTGGCCTCTCCGACCGCTAAGTGATCAGGGTGGCTGGCTCCGATCCGGCGATAGTTCCGCTCGGGGGCCGAGGCGAGCACCCGGTCGGGCCGGACCTGCCGGATGACCCGGGAGATGTCGCGGCGCAGCTCATGGGTGACAGTGAGCCGGCCGTCGGGATAGCCGAGAAAGATCAGATCGGTCACGCCGACCACCTCCGCGGCGCTGCGCTGTTCGCTGCGTCGAATGCCCGGGATCGTGCTGCGGTCGACTGCGTCGTCGAACCCGCCGGCGTCGCCGTCGGTGATCAGGCAGTACGTGACGTGCAGCCCGGCGTCGGTGAAGGTGGCGATGGTGCCGGCGGCACCGAAATCGACGTCATCGGGATGTGCCATGACGACGAGCACGCGTTCAACATCGTCGCGCACGACGTACGGGGGGGTGCTCACTGGCGCGCTGGTAAGTGACTTGAATGGATCAGAGCCGACCACGACCGGCGCGCAGCAGCAGCATCGCCAGCGACGTACCGGTCTCGCCAAGTGCCTTGGAGAAGCGGGCCACGACAGCCTGCTCGCGCGACAACGACAGGCGCGTCCCACCGGAAGCCATGCGCAGCCGGCCGACCTGTCGAGAGATCTCCGTCCGGCGCGCCACCAACTCGATCAGAGCCGCGTCGACAGCGTCGATCTCGACCCGTAGATCGTCGATCGCGGCGTCGGTCTCCTCCTGGGTCAGGCCAGACTCCGTGTCCATCGGGAGCGCCGCTGAACTCTGAGGTTTCGATTCGGTCATCGTGATCAAGGATTCCTCCGGAAGCCATGGACCCGCTACCGGGGAGAAAAAAACCCCAGGCTGGCGGGCCCGGGGTGTCTGTCGTGGACTGTGCTCAGTCAGCAGCGACGGATACCGGAGGCCGGTACCCATAAAACTCGCGCGCGCTGACGGACACGCGGGCGAGTATGTCACACAGCCAGCCGATGGGCGTCGGTGAAGTCCGACCGGCGCCGTAGAGTTGGACTGACATGTCCTCCACCGCATCCGCTGGCTACCTGGCGCAGGAGGATCAGCAGGCCCTGTTCGAGGATGATGCGGAAGCCGGTGCCCGCGCCGCCGCTGCCGAGCACGACCCGCGCGAGCGCCGGATCGCGGCCCTTCTGGACGGCCTGAACCCATCGCAGCGTGAAGCCGTGATACACGAGGGCGGACCGCTGCTCATCGTCGCCGGCGCCGGATCGGGCAAGACGCGCGTGCTCGCCCACCGGATCGCCTACCTCCTCGCGGCGCGAGACGTCGCCCCCGGCTCGATCCTCGCGATCACCTTCACCAACAAGGCAGCGGGGGAGATGAAGAACCGGGTGGTCAGTCTCGTGGGAGGCCGCGCGCGGGTCATGTGGGTGTCGACCTTTCACTCGATGTGTGTCCGGGTCCTGCGCGAGCACGCGAAGACACTCGGCTTCAAGAGCACCTTCTCCATCTATGACCAGGCAGACTCCACCCGCCTCATGACCATGGTTGCCCGAGACCTTGATCTGGATCCGCGCCGCTACCCGGGACGCCTCCTGATCAACCAGGTCAGCAACCTCAAGAACGAACTGATCGATGACGAATCCTTCGCGCCTACCACGGCACCGGAGAAGGTGCTCGGTCAGGCTTATCGGATGTATCAGCGCCGATTGCGCGAGGCCAACGCCATGGACTTCGACGATCTCATCATGACGACCGTCCATGCCCTGCAGGCCTTCCCCGACGTTGCCGAGTACTACCGCCGCCGGTTCCGGCACGTCCTGGTGGATGAATATCAAGACACCAACCACGCGCAGTACATGCTGATTCGCGAGTTGGTCGGGCGGCCGGAGCGATACACCGCCGATGGCGATCTGCTCGGCAAGGGCGAAGACCTCGAGCCGGCCGAGCTGTGCGTCGTCGGCGATGCCGACCAGTCGATCTATGCCTTCCGCGGCGCCACCATTCGCAACATCGACGAGTTCGAACGGGACTATCCGGACGCGACGACCGTCCTTCTGGAGCAGAATTACCGCTCCACACAGACGATCCTGTCGGCGGCCAACTCGGTGATCACCCGCAACACCGCCCGCCGCCCGAAGAACCTGTGGACCGAGGCTGGTGCCGGGGAATCGATCCGTGGGTATGTCGCCGACAACGAGCACGACGAGGCCGCCTGGGTCGCCGAGCAGATCGACAAGCTGACCGACGCCGGCCTCGCCCGACCCGCGGATGTGGCTGTGTTCTACCGGACCAACAGTGCCTCGCGCGTCTTTGAGGAAGTCTTCATCCGGGTCGGTATGCCGTACAAGGTCGTTGGCGGTGTGCGGTTCTACGAGCGCAAGGAGGTACGGGACGCGCTCTCCTACCTGCGGGCGATCGCCAATCCCGACGACGTGGTCAGTGTTCGCCGGATCCTGAACACTCCGCGTCGAGGGATCGGAGACCGAGCCGAGGCGTGTGTCGAGGCGCTGGCCTCCCGGGAGCGGATCAGCTTCACCGACGCCCTGCGCCGAGTCAGTGAGGCGCCGGGGATCAACCCTCGCTCGGAAGCCGCAATCGCGGATTTCACCGCGCTGATGGACACCTTCGGTGAGCAGGTGGCCGCGGGTGTGGGTCCCACGGCGATCCTGCAGGGGGTCCTGGACGAGACCGGCTACCTCGAGCAACTGGCCAACTCGGCGGATCCTCAGGACGAGGGTCGGGTCGACAACCTCACCGAACTGGTCTCGGTGGCAGCCGAGTTCGAGGCCGCAAACATCGAGGGTGGCCTGCAGGAATTTCTCGAACAGGTCTCCCTCATCGCTGATGCGGATATGGTTCCGGTAGCGGGGGACGACGCCGGTGTTGTCACGCTCATGACGCTGCATACGGCGAAGGGTCTCGAGTTTCCGGTTGTGTTTCTGACCGGGCTGGAGGACGGGATCTTCCCGCACATGAGGTCTCTGGGTGATCCGCGGGAGCTCGAAGAGGAACGCCGGCTGGCCTATGTCGGGATCACCAGAGCACAGAAATGGCTTTTCGTCTCACGTGCGGCAGTACGCGCGGCGTGGGGTCAGCCGTCGTACAACCCGGCGTCGAGGTTCCTCGACGAATTACCGCCGGAACTCGTGGATTGGGAACGTATGCAAGCCGCACCTGCCTCCCCGCTCGGCTCGGCTCAGGCGAGGGTGGCCGCAACGGGGCTGTCCAGCGGCGGATTGCGCGGTGGGTTCGGGAGCCGTCCGTTGATCACGCTCGAACCGGGTGACCGGGTTTCCCACGATGCGTTCGGATTGGGAACGGTCACTGCCGTGTCCGGCCTCGGCGACAAGGCTCAGGCGACAATCGACTTCGGTTCCGGGGGTTACAAGCGGCTGGTGCTCCGTTATGCGCCGGTCCACAAACTTTGACCGTACGTGCGGGTGTTACTCGCTGACGGGTAGGGCTCTGACGTCGATGCCACGCTCGAGCAGCCAGTCGACGGGGTCCATGGCGTTTCCGTTCTTACCGCCCACATGGACCTCGAAGTGCAGGTGCGGGCCGGTCGAATAGCCCAGATTGCCGACCTCGGCGATGAGTTCACCGCCCTCTACGATCTGCCCGGCCTCTACGAGGACCTTGGACATGTGGCCGTAAACAGTCACGTCGCCATTCTCGTGCTGGAGGTAAATGACGTTCCCGTAACCGCTGGCGGGCCCAGCTTCCAGGACCACACCGGCCTCAGGGGCCACGATCGGTGTGCCGGTGGGAGCGGCAATGTCGATGCCCGAGTGAAAATCGCCCCAGCGCATGCAGAAACAGCTGGTGAAGCGCCCGTTGACCGGCAGGAAGTACTGGTTGGCTCCCCGTTCCGAACGGGAGGCAGCCAAGGACTCGAGCCGGGCAGCTGCTTCCGCAGCGGAGATCGCCTGGCGCGGGGTGCCGTCCCCGATCGAAATGCCGGTGTCGCTGCCCACCCCGTACGCGCCGTCAGCCGTCGTGACCGCCGCGGGTGATTGCCCACCGGAGATCCCACCGGGAAGCCAGGCCAGCACGGCGCCGATGACCAGAGCCGCCAGAATCAAAGGTCCACGATTTCTGGGGGGTCGCGGGATACGGCTACCCGCACGCTCCGCGCGAGGTGTGCAGTGACGCGACACCAGACCCCTTCTCGACTCTGGGACTCGCGCGCGGCCCGTCCGGTGCTCGAGGCACTCGGACGGTACGAACGCTACCCCCGCTTACGCTTGTCCAGGCACGCGTGGAACAGCCTGAGCAATCAGCAGACCGGAGCCCCAAGTGGCGGCTCCGTGACGCGACCGTAACCAAGGTGCGCACGGGATGCAAACTCTTCGTACAGGCTTTTTTCGCATCACTGACTCTGAGCGACGATTCGTCGATCTTGGCGGCGGACACCCGCGTGGGCGGTTGCAGTGTGTGAAGGGTCCACCAAAGTTTTCGGCGACCAGTCTCGTAACGCGAGGATCCCCGCCAAAGACATGTGCCCGATCGCGCAGCATGACGTTCATCACAGTCAAGGCCGACGGGTCCAACTTTGACCCCTGGGGGTGGCCACAGCTGACGGCCCGCGCTTGCTAGCGTCGTGACGCCATGCCACCGAACAAGAGCGGCCGACCCCTGCCCCGAACGGCGGTCAAGAGTCCGGCCACCAAGTCGGCGAAGAAGACGACCAAGGCCTCGGCCAAGCCGTCGGTCAGGTCGTCGGCCAAGAGCGCGCCCGCCACATCGCAGTCCAAGAAGATGGCGACCAGGGTCAGCAGCGGACGGCCGTCGCGCCGTGAGCCAGCGGGTGAGGTCGTCCTGGGCAACGTGCCGGTCGCCAGCCGCATGATCGGTGCCGTCGGCATCCTGGGCGGGGCCTTGTTGGCTGTCGCCGTGCTGGTCCCCGAACTCACCGTCGGCGAGGAAGAAGTCGTGTTCGGCGACTCGTTGGCCACCACGCTCGTCTCCTGGATCTGGCCCCTGACGATCATCGCCGCCGGAGTCAGTGTCGTCTTGGGCCGATACCCGCGACTGGGACTGGCCGCTCTTGGTGTGGCCGGAGCGGTGTCGGTCCCGGGGCTGGTTGGCGCGCTCTACTGGGCAAGCCCGGACGCGGCCCGCGGGCGGTACGAGATCATCGCCGGCCGGCGGTTGCTCACCAGCTCGGTCGAGGTGCGGGCCGGCTGGTACCTCGGCGTCGCCGGGTTGATCGTGCTCATGCTGGTCGCCCTCGCGGTCAGCTGGGTGTGGGCGCGGGTGGTCATGGATGACAGCGAAAGCCTGGACCCCGGCCGGCCGCTCCTGGGCGGCTTGGCCGCCGTGACCGGGGTGACGGCGGTGCTGGCGCTGAGCGCCACCCTGGTCGTAATTCCGGACGAGGTGAGCGTGAGCCAGCAGATCATCGCCGGAGAAATGCGTCCGGTGGAAACGGCTGTCCCAGTGGAAGGCGCCATCGGGCTACTGGGGCGTCCGGGCCTGGCGTTGAGTGCGGGCCTCCTCCTCGCGGCGGTGCTGGTGCTGTTCTCCATGTTCGCCACCACGCTGCGCCCTCGGCTGGCAGTTGTGGGAGCCCTGGGTGCCTTCACCGGGTACGTGCTGGGACTTGCCGCCCGCACGCTGGTCGACGGCGCCAGGTCGGAGCAGATCGAGGTGTCGGTCGGCGGCTGGGGCATCGTTGTCGTGGCTGCGGCCTACGCCGGACTGACCCTTCTCGCCCGGCGTTGGAACCCTCCGGTACGGGCAGTCAGCCGCGGGCTGCCGATGCGTCCGGCCAGCCGGCGCGCGCTCAAGAAGGGTTAGAGTTTTCCCATGAGCGAGCGGATTCGGGTCGTGGTGGCCAAGCCTGGCCTCGACGGCCACGATCGCGGCGCCAAGGTCGTCGCCCGTGCGCTGCGTGACGCTGGCATGGAGGTCATCTACACCGGACTGCACCAGAGCCCGGAGCAGATCGTCGAGACCGTGATTCAGGAGGATGCCGACGCGGTCGGTTTGTCGGTGCTTTCCGGCGCCCATATGACCCTGTTCCGGCGGCTGACCGAACTGCTTCGCGAGCGCGAGATCGACGACGTCCTCGTCTTCGGTGGCGGCATCGTCCCGGACGCCGACATCGCCGAGCTCGAGGAGCTCGGCGTGGCCAAGATCTTCACTCCCGGGGCGACGACCACGGAGATCGTCGACTGGGTCCGTACGAACGTCTCTGCGCCCGCCGTCTAGCCAGCACACTCCCCTCGAAACTCGCTATCCGCGAAGCTCGCTATCCGCAGCCCACCTGGGGTGCTGTCGCCGTCTGCTCCGCGCTGACCTGGGGGAGGGTCAGTGCGTTCTCCGCGTTGGTCGACGTGACGACGCTGACTGGCTGCGGCGTCGTCGATCCCCGGTAGGCGAGGTCGCCGCCGGCGAAGGTCAGCGCGATCCGGTGCCCGACCTCGAAGCGGTGCACGATGCCGGGCAATTCGATCTCGACCGCATGATTGACGTTCGGAACCCGTACCGGCGAGATCAGGCGATGCGGCAATTCGACGGTCGTCCCGTCCGGAGCAATGTCGTACAGCTTGGCGAACACCACCAGTTCCCCGGAATCGCCCAACAGTTGGGTAAGCCCGACGACCAGCGACGAGAAGCGAACCGTCACGCGTGGCACGCCAACCACGGTCACCGCTTGGCCCGCGATCGGCGCCGAGCGGAACTGCGCGAAGGTGCCTGGCGGATCGACCACCGGCAGGCTCTGATCCAGCGCGGAGGTCTCGGTGTAGTTGGGACCGATGATCGGCAGGCCCGCGTACGGAAGCGTCCGCCCCGAACGCACCTGGCTGGCCTGGTTGACCAGCGCGCCCGTGCCCGACAGATAGAGCGAGGTCGGGTTGCCCACCGGATAACTGGGCGCGACGGCGTATGCGGCCTGCGCATTCGGAGCGGTGTAGGCGTAGTCCCGGAAGTACGAGAAGTCGTAAGAGGGCGTCGGGCAGCTCCCAGCAGCGTCGGGGCCTTTGAGGTAGTAGTCCAGCCACTGGACCGCGACCTGCCCCTGATAGCTGTCCAGCAGGTGGCGGGCGTCGAGTTCTCCGGCAGCGGGAGTGGAGTCACTGTGGCCCCAGTACTGCCACATCAGCTTGACGTCGGTGCCCTGGTCCCTGAGCGAGCGGTAGGTCGCCACCGACTCCTGCAGGTTGAACAAGGTGTCCGACTGGCCCTGCGCGATCAGCGTCGGAACCGTGATGTCCCTTATGTAGCTGGCCACCGAACGCTCTCGCAGGAATGTGATGCTCTGCTGGCTCGGATATCCCTGAGTTGCCACCTCGGTCAGGGCCATGCAGACGCGTGGATCGAAGTTCACACAGGTCCTGGCCAGGTAGTCCACGATCGCCAGCGGGTCTGTTGCAGACGGTAGGTCCTGCACACCCCTACCGACCCCCAGCGTGGTGAACAGCAAGGCCCATTGGTACTTCGTCACGCCGGCATTCGTGGAGCTCACCGAGCCACCGGCCGGGAGTGCAGTGTTGTTGGGAGCCAGGGAGTAACTGAGGTCGTTCCAGGTAATGATGGGGATGATGGCGTCGAGCCGCTCCGGCTGGCCGGCCATGGCTTCGTACCCGGCGGTCGCGAATTGGACCTGCCCGCCGTACGAGCCGCCGATCATGGCGGCCCGAGGGTCGAAGGTGGCCGCATCGTCGAGAGTCACGAAGTCGATGTGCACCGGGCTACCGGTGGCGTCGTCGATCGCCTCGATCGACGGGTCCCCGCCCAGGAAGCGCAGGAGTTGGCTTCCCGCCGCGCCATCGTGCTCTCGGTCGTCCAGGGTGATCGGGCAAGGATTGCCATCCACGAAACCGAGCCCGGTGTAGGACAAGGTCACATATCCCAGCTCGCCGAAGCTCTGTGCGAAGTCAGCTTGATCGGCCTTGGTCCCGCCGAAACCATTGGTCGCGAGGATCGCGGGTGCCGGCGCCAGGGCACTCACACCCGCGGGCAGGTAGAGATCGGCATCCACGGTGCAGGTGCGGTTCTCAGGCCCGAGGCCGGTCACCGTGATCGTGAGGTTGCGCGGCACGATGTCGGCTGCCGCGGCCGGCGCGGCCGCCACGACCGCAACGGTGAGCGAGGAGGCGACACAGGTCACGAGAGCGGCGGCGGTGCGGCGGGCACGGCGGACAGCGGGCACTGGGGGCTCCTTGGGTTGGCGGGAACAACGCGCCAGAGGCGTCCGGGTTACGCGCTGGTAACAACGCTGCTTGGTCAACCAGAGCGTGCCGTGGGCTGGCCTTCGCTATCGTCGCCCTCCGTGGACCTTTACGAGTACCAGGCGCGGGACGTATTCGACTCCTACGGCGTCCCTGTACTGGCCGGCGGCGTGGCAACGACGCCCGAGCAGGCTCGGGAGATCGCCGCAGAGGTCGGGGCGCAGGTCGTCGTCAAGGCTCAGGTCAAGACTGGTGGCCGCGGGAAGGCCGGTGGGGTGAAACTCGCTGACACCCCCGAGGACGCGCAGGCTCGCGCCGCCGACATCCTGGGCATGGACATCAAGGGGCACACCGTCCATCGGGTGCTGATCGCGCAAGCGAGCGACATCGCCGAGGAGTACTACTTCTCCTACCTGCTCGATCGTGCCAACCGCAGCTTCCTGTGCATGGCCTCGGTTGAGGGTGGTGTCGAGATCGAAGACGTCGCCGCCAACCACCCGGAGGCGCTGGCTCGGGTCCCCATCGATGCCATCACCGGAGTGGACGAGGCACTGGCCCGGGAGATCGTCACAGCTGCCCGGTTCCCCGCTGAGGTCGCCGACCAGGTCGTGGCCATCGCGATGTCACTGTGGAAGGTCTTTATCGGGGAGGATGCGACCCTGGTGGAGGTAAATCCGCTTGCCAAGACTCCGGACGGAACCGTCCTTGCCCTGGACGGGAAGGTGAGTCTCGACGAGAACGCCGGCTTCCGACACCCCGGGCACGCCGAACTCGTGGACACCTCGGCCACGGACCCGCTCGAGCAGGAAGCGAAAGCCAAGCATCTGAATTACGTCAAGCTCGATGGACAGGTGGGGATCATCGGAAACGGGGCAGGCCTCGTGATGTCCACCCTGGACGTCGTCGCCTACGCGGGCGAGAGCTTCGGTGGGGTGAAACCGGCCAACTTCCTCGATATCGGTGGTGGTGCATCGGCCGAAGTCATGGCCGATGGCCTGAGCATCATCTTGTCCGACCCGTCGGTGCGCAGCGTCTTTGTCAACGTGTTCGGCGGCATCACCGCCTGCGACGCGGTAGCCGACGGCATCGTCGCCGCCCTCGGACTGCTGGGGGATTCGGCGACGAAACCGATCGTCGTGCGACTGGATGGCAACAACGTCGAGGAGGGCCGTCGGATCCTCGACGATGCGGCGCATCCCCTCGTCGAGCAGGTGGACACCATGGACGGCGCCGCCCGGCGAGCCGCCGAACTCGCGGCCGCGTAGCCGAGAGTGAGCGAGCATCGCAGCGAGCGCCAGCGAGCGAGGAGCGCAGAGATCGGTGCGCGCAGCGCACGAGGCATAGAAAGACTAGAGCCGACTGGAGGCCGTAGGCGAATGTCGATCTTCCTGACCGAGAACAGCAAGGTCATCGTGCAGGGCATGACTGGCTCCGAAGGCAGCAAGCACACCCGCCGCATGCTCGCCTCAGGAACGGCGATCGTCGGCGGTGTGACGCCAGGCAAGGGCGGCCAGAATGCGGTCTTCGACGGCAGGGCCCTGCCGGTCTTCGACTCGGTGGCCGACGCGATCGCCGAGACCGCGGCCGACGTGACGGTCATCTTCGTACCGCCGAAGTTCGCCAGGTCGGCGGTGATCGAGGCGGTCGATGCCGGGATCGGGCTTGCGGTTGTGATCACCGAAGGCATACCGGTTCATGATTCGACGTACTTCTGGGCGCACGCGCAGGGCGGGGTCACCCGCATCGTCGGCCCCAACTGCCCTGGGGTGATCTCACCCGGGCGGTCCAATGCCGGCATCATCCCGGCCAACATCGCCGGTCCGGGGCCGATCGGGCTGGTCAGCAAGTCGGGCACCCTGACGTACCAGATGATGTACGAACTGCGCGACATCGGATTCTCGACGGCTGTAGGGATCGGCGGCGACCCGGTCATCGGGACCACACACATTGACTGTCTGGAGGCCTTCGAGGCCGATCCGGACACCGAGGCGATCGTGATGATCGGCGAGATCGGTGGGGATGCCGAGGAACGGGCAGCGGACTACATCGCCGCGTCGATGGCCAAGCCGGTGGTGGGCTACGTGGCTGGATTCACCGCACCAGAAGGCAAGACGATGGGTCACGCGGGCGCCATAGTGTCGGGCTCCTCGGGCACTGCACAGGCCAAGCAGGAAGCGCTGGAGGCGGCTGGGGTGCGGGTCGGCAAAACCCCTTCGGAGACGGCGCAGCTGATGCGTGAACTCGTCGGGGCCGGTTCTGGCTGAGTCACCTGGCATGGGCGCGGACACTTGCCCGGTCAGCGGCTACCCAGCATGCTGAGCCGCAGCACGCCTGGAAGTCAGGTGCTGCCAAGATAAGCGCCAGAGCCGCAACTCGGCGGCAGTAATGAAGGAGTGGAAGCGATGACTGCACCCGGCGGCGGACCCGGATCCCCTGAGGGATACGGCCAACAGCCCAGTGGTTCGCAGCCCGGCGGGTACGGCCAACAGCCGCCGTCCCAACAACCCGGATACGGCCAGCAGCCTCCCGGCGGAGGCCAGCCCGGTTACGGACAGCAGCCTGGTGGACCACCGGCCTACACCGGCGGCGGGCAGCCGCCCTCCTACGGCGCGCCAGGTCAGTACCCCGGTGCCCCGGCCCGCTCCGGCTCGGGCATCTCCTTCGACCTGAAATCGGTCACGATCCCCGATTGGTTGATCCTCGGCGGCACGCTGATGGTGTTCATCGTCAGCTTCTTCAACTTTGCCGTACCCGACATCGACATCGACGCAATCGCCGAATCGTCGTGCGCCGGCCTCGGGGACCAGCAGGCCGCATGCGAAGCCTCCATCCAGTCCTCGTACGCAGGCACAGATCTCGGCGGCGCCAACGCCTGGTACTCCGGGCTACTGACCTTCGGGATCATCCTGCTGCTGCTCGTGGCGGCCGCCGTCGTGGCCAAGATCATGAAGGTGATCCCGCCGGCCGTTCCGCTGCATCTCATCATCGCCGGCGTCGTGCTGTTGGTTGACATCCTCTTCCTGATCGAATTCCTCGACCTGCTCAGCACCGATGGTGTCGCGGTCGGTATCGGCGGCTGGTTGGCTCTTGTCGGTCTGCTCGTGGTCAACGTCGGAGTCGTCATGTCGTTCTTGGCCAGCGGCGGAGCGAAGTCACTGCAAGGGGGACTCGGCAAGCTGCAGCAGAGCGCATCGCAGAGCGGACAGGGCGCGAACTACGGCGGCCAGCAACCGCCCTCCGGTTACGGTCAGCAGGCTCCAAGCGGTTACGGTCAGCAGGCTCCTACCGGGTACGGCCAACCGGGTCAGACCGGCCAACCGGGTCAGACCGGCCAGCAGCCGCCGACCGGGTACGGCCAGCCCGGCCAGCCGTCGGGGGGTAGCTACGGTCAGCCAGCCCCAGGTTCTGCGCCCGGAGGTGGCTCGAACCCAGCACCGCCACCGCCGTACGGCTCGTCCGCACCAGAGGGGCCGCAGCACTGAGGACTGCGACTGCCAGCTAACTGAACCTAGGACGCCGCCGCAGTGGCGC
>JALZIX010000008.1 GCA_030860025.1 Actinomycetota bacterium | reverse complement strand
GCGCGCCGATTCACTGTCCGGGTCGTCGAACCCACCGTCGGACAACGAGCCGAAGACACCGAGGCCCCACGCGCCGGCCGCAAGCGTGACCAGCAGACCGGCGACCAGCACCACCCAACGGCGCCTGGCCACCAACCGTCCCCAGCGTTCCATCTCTTCCCCCAGTGTCTCTGCACTTGAGTGAACAACCATTACATCGGTTAACGATGTTCACAGTTAACGTCGTTCACTATGCTTGCGGTCATGAGCCTTGTCAACCCGTCGAGGAAAGGTCTTGTCACCGCGACGGTCGACTTCGCGCCGACCCGCCGGGAGCGGGTTCGCGAGCAGACGAGGCAAGAGATCCTGACGGCTGCTCGGGACCTGGTTCGCAACGGAGACGAGATCAACATGCGGGCGGTGGCCCGAGCCGTCGGCATGACCGCTCCCGCGCTGTATCGCTATGTCGACGGTCACGACGACCTCCTCGACCTCGTCGGCGGCAGCCTCTATGACGAGTTGATCGAGGAACTCGTCCGAGCTCGGGATGCGATCGACGCCACCGATCCCACCGCCCGGCTCACCGGGATGGCGCACGCCTTCCGTAACTGGGCGCTGGCCCACCGCCACGAATACGGCTTGCTGTTCGCCAATCAGTTGACCACAGCCGCGCATGAGGAAAGCGGCTGCACCCACCAAGCGGGCCTTCGTTTCGGGAAGTTGTTCGCCGACATCTTCGCCGCCATGTGGCAAGCCGGGATGATCACCCCGCCTGACCTCGACGCTGTCGATCCAACCCTGCTGGCGATGCTCGAGGAGGGGGACAAGTCCGAGTTCGATCTCCCGCTGCCGGTCCGTTATCTCTACGTGCGGCAGTGGACGCGGCTGTACGGCATGGTCACCCTCGAGGCATTCGGCCATCTGCATTGGGCGTTGGTCGACAGCGGCCTGCTTTTCGAGGCGATGCTGGACGACTGCGCGGCCGAACTCGGCTTCCTCGACCGCCGTCGCGCCGCTCGAGCAGCCGCACAGGCGCGGCCGGGTTGAGCCCTCGGTCGTAGCATCGAACGGGATGACTCCCGAACCCTCTGTGAATCCGACCGATCCTGCCGAACTCGCCGGTCTGTTCGGGCCGGACAGCGTCACGTGGCGAGTACATGCAGACCCGCTGCTGATCGTCGGCGGCCTCCGGGCGCTGCTCCTGCAGGCTCTGCACCCGCTCGCGCTGGCCGGGGTCGTCGAGCACTCCGGCTTCCGGGGAGACCCGTGGGGCCGGCTGGGCCGGACCGCGGAATTCGTCGGCGTGCTGACCTACGGCACGAGCAGCCAAGCCGTGAAGGCGGCAGCCCGGGTCCGCGGCGCGCACCGCGGGCTTACCGGGGTGGAGCCGGAAAGCGGTATCTCCTACCGGGTCGATGATCCGGCACTACTGCTCTGGGTGCACTGCTGCGAGGTGGACTCGTTCTTGACCACCGCACGCCGAGGTGGGGCCGACCTCAGCGATGCCGACGCCGATGCCTATCTCCGCGAACAGGGATTGGCCGCGGAACTGGTAGGCGTCCCCCGAGATGATGTGCCGGCCGACCGAGCCGACCTCGCCGACTACTTCACCGACATCCAGCCGATGCTGCGCGCCACCGCCGAGTCTCAGCGGGCCGCCCGGTTCCTGCTGGCGCCGCCGATGCCGGCCTGGGTTCGGATGCTGACCCCGGCCCGCCCCGCGTGGGGTGGTCTGGCAACTCTGGGCTTTGGCCTGCTCCCGAGTTGGGCTCGCAAGATGTACCGCCTGCCCGGGCTGCCCACCACCGATGCGGCCGCGACCGCCGGCGCGCGGGCACTACGGGCCAGCCTGCAACGGCTGCCCGCCCAGTGGCGGGAAGGACCTGCGCGGCGCGCTGCACGTGAACGGTTGGCTGGCTGAGTCTGGGCCACTGACTGATCCCGAGTTGGACATCGCGACCTTTCAGGCCGAGGTGGACTTCGAGGGGCTGCCGGGGTCCTTGCCCGACGAGATCAACGGGGCATTCCTTGCCTGCTATGAGTCGCAGGCCGGACCGATGGATCCATCGCTGCTGTTGGCGTACAGAATCCAAAAACGGTTCGCGAAGGTCGGCCGGGCCACCCGGGCGATCCGACCCGACGGCGACCATCGTGCCGCCCGGCATCTCGAACGGGTCATGGCTTTGCTCGCGGGAAATGTGCCCTGATCAGCCCGCTCTGGGCCTCGTTCACCGATCGGGCGCCCCGGAGTCGCTCCGTTCGTCCCCGGAGGGTCCGGCGTTCCCCTCCCAGAAAGGAGTCGGATACCACCCACCGGGGATGCCTCCGCCGCCTCCGTAGCGATAGCGAGCCCCTGGCCGGTACTCCGGGAAGCCCTTGACCAGCATGTCCCCGACCGAGACCTCCTTCGGTGCGGTGAGCT
>JALZIX010000072.1 GCA_030860025.1 Actinomycetota bacterium | reverse complement strand
GAGGCCGACGGCGTCGCGGCGGTCTTTCCGACCGGAAGTTCCGTGCCCGAGCTTCTGGTGCGCATCGAGGAACTGGTTGTCAAGCAGGATGCTGCGCGCCGGAAAGTCGGATAGCGGTGACTGCGAGCGAGCAGCGCTCTGGAATCTCGCGGATGCGGCCTAAGACGATGGAACGCCGCCGGCAGCTGGTCGCCTTGTCGACTCGTGGCATCTTCGAGCAGGGGTATGACAGGTTCTCGGTCAACCACCTCGCGGCCGAAGCCGGGCTCAGCGTTGGCGGCATCTACCGCTACATCACTACGAAGTCCGATCTGCTGGTGATGGCCTGCGAGGACATCTACGGCGGGCTGTACGAGGCGCTGGTGCAGACGATCCAGGAGATCGCCGGGTGCGAAGCGCAATTACGAAGCGCATTTGCGCTGTATCTGGAATCCTGCGAGACGGCTAAAGACCAGGTGCTCCTGCTCTACCGCGAGTATCAGCATCTCCCCCGCGACGAGCAGCGTCGATACAAGGACCGCGAGGCGCGCATCGCCGACTTCTTCGCGGAGATCATCACCGCTGGCCACCGCTCTGGAGAGTTTGGCGAAGCAGATGCCAGGACGGTGGCGCAGGACATGGTCCTGCTCGGCCACCTGCCGGCGCTGAAGAGTTGGACCCTGGGTGAGCGCCGGGGCCAGCGGCTGGTGAACGAGCAAGTCGATTTCGTTGTCGCGGGGCTCACCGGCCGGCAGAACCTGGAGCAGAAGAAGCGCAGTCCGGTCAGCGCCGCATCGAGCACTGTCACTGAGCCCACTGAGCCAGAAGGGACACCATGACCGAGGTCGACAGTTATTGGGACGGGAGCAAGGAGACCATGCCCCGCGAGGAGCGCGAGCAGCAGACGCTGACCGCACTCCAGTCGATGTTGCATTACGTCTACGAGTCGCTTCCGTTCTACCGGCGGCACTACCAAGCCCAGGGCTTCCATCCGGACAGCGTCAAGACCCTGCGTGACTTCACCGAGCGCGTGCCGGTGATCACCAAGCAGATGCTGCGCGACGATCAGGAGGCGAACCCTCCGTTCGGCAGCTACGTCGGCGTCGGTCCGGAGGACCTGATCCGCGTGCACGGGTCGTCGGGGACCAGCGGCAAGCCGACGCTGTATGCGTTCAGCAGGAAGGACTGGGCGTATACCGCTGAAGTCATGGCTCAGGGGCTTTACACCACCGGTGTGCGCCCATCCGACCGGGTGCAGCTGTCCACCGTCTTCAGTTTGTTCATGGGCGGTTGGGGTGCGCTCCTGGGCACCGAACGCATCGGCGCCACGGCTTTCCCCCTGGGGTCAGGCGAGACCGAACGACAGCTGGAACTCATGCATCGGATCGGCTCCACAGTGCTGATCTGCACGCCCACGTACGCGTTGCACATGCTGGAGACAGCCGGAGTACTCGGCTACGACGCGGCCGCTTCGCCACTGCGACTGGGCATCTTCATCGGCGAGCCAGGCGCGGCGATCCCCGCGACCCGATCCCGGCTGGAGTCCGGGTGGGGCATCCAGGTGCGCGACATGGCCACGACCTCGGAGATGACCCCATGGGCCACCAATGCCGAGTGCGAGGAGGCCGCTGGTGTGCATGTGATGCAGGACGAGGTCTGGACGGAGGTGGTGGAAAAGGACGACTATGCCAAGCTGGTACCGGAGGGCGAGAGCGGCGCTTTGGTCTACACCCACCTGCACCGGGACTCGCAGCCGATGATCCGGTTTCTGTCCGGCGACGAGTCACGGATGACCGACGAGCCGTGTGCCTGCGGGCGTACTTATCCGCGGCTGCCCGATGGTGTGTACGGGCGGCTGGACGACATGTTGCTCATCCGGGGAGCGAATATCTATCCCAGCCAGGTGCAGCGTTCTCTCCTGGAGGTCCCGGGGACCGGAGTGGAGTTCCTCATCGTCATGACCCGCGAGGGCAGCATGGATGAGGCAACCGTGCGGGTGGAGCGCGACCCGACGCTGGAGCCCAGCGACGTGGCCGCCTTCGACGCCGAACTAGCCCAGCGCGTGCAGCATAAGCTCAAGAACGACACAAGTGTGACGTTCAAGATCGAGATACTTCCCCCCGAGACCCTCGAGCGGGCGATCTCGAAGGCGAAGCGGGTCGATGACCAGCGGCCCAAGTATCGGCCGGTATGAGCGAGCGCTGGCGGCGTCCCCCACATGCGAGTAAATGACCTCAGGTACCTGCCGAGGATGATGCATTCCTTCTATGAGGCCGACTACCCGGTCGAGCGCGGCCAGGTGTGGGCTGCCTTCGAGAAGCGTCTATCGGAGTCCAGGTTGGCACTCCTGTCCTCAGCAGGCCTGCACCTGCACTCACAGCAGCCTTTCGATCTGGAGGGAGAGCGCCGCGAACCCACCTGGGGCGACGCCTCCTACCGGATGCTGCCTAACGACCCCGGGACCGACGAGCTTGCGGTGGCGCACCTGCACGTGAATCCTGAGCCGCTGCTGGCCGACCCGAACATCACGTTGCCACGCGGCCCGCTGGCCGACCTGATCGACCGAGGTTGGGTCGGCGGCGCCGTGGACCAGCATGTGTCGGTCATGGGTTATCAGGGCTGGCACGATGACGCACTGGATCGCTGGCGGGAGGTGACCGGTCCTGCGATCGCGACGGAGTTGCAGACCCAAGGTGCCGACGGACTGATCCTCGCGCCGGCTTGACCGGAGTGCTGTCGAAACGTGCCCGTGTTGGCGCGACGAATCGAAAGTGCGGGAATTCCCACTGTGGTGGTCACGATGATGCCGTCGGTGGCAGCGACTCAGTTGGCACCGCGCATGGTGGGAGTCGAATTTCCCTTCGGGCACAC
>JALZIX010000066.1 GCA_030860025.1 Actinomycetota bacterium | reverse complement strand
TGAACAGCTCACCGCGGATCGAGTAGATCGCATTCGCGAGACGAACGTTGCCAGCTGCCGCAGCCAGCCCCCCATGGAATTGTGAGTCGGCAAGTCGAAAGCTCGCGCGGCCTCCGATACGGGATAGGTTTTTGATCGCTGCCCGCAGTACCGCGAGGTCATCTCTGGTCCGGTGCGCCGCGGCGAGACGAGCGGTGTGGCACTCCAACGCGATCCGGAAGTCGATGATGTCGTCGAAGGTGCCGGCTTGGTCGCGCATCCGGACCCGCCAGCTCTCGACCGGTCGGTGCAACTCGGTGATGAAGGTGCCGCCTTTGGCGCCCCGGCGTACCTGCACGTACCCGTCCTCGACTAGGAGTTTGATCGCCTCCCGAAGGCTGATCCGCGAGACGCCGAGCTGCTCGGCAAGTTCCCGCTCAGGGGGCAGCCGATCGCCAGGGCCCACCTCGCCGCGATGGATCATGCTGCGCAGGTGCTCAGCAACACCCTGCGTCAGGGTCACGGAGGTGACGATCCGGGTCACTTCCGCAGAGTATCTGCCGGCCAATGAGTGGTCGTGTGTCAACGAACGGGATAAGGTCTGGAATCAGGACCAATCTTCTGGGGGTGCCCAATGTGCGGGATAGTCGGGCTTCATCTCAAGTCATCCGAGCTCCAGCCGCGGCTGGGTGAGTTGATCGCTCCGATGCTGGACTGCATGAGCAGTCGCGGTCCGGACTCTGCAGGCGTTGCGCTGTTCGACGAGGCGTCGCCGGGTCGAGTGAAGTTATCCCTGCACGCGACCGATGGGACGGACTGGGACGCGTTGGGACGGGCGATCGCGCAGGACATTGCCTCATCGGTCACGGTAGAAGCTCTGGGCGACGTCGCGATCCTGGTCGTCGATGCTGCATCGGAGCCGGCGGTGCGTAGCCTGCGCAAGCGCGGACCATCGGTGACTCTCGTGGGCGTCGGCCACACCATGGAGATCTTCAAGGACGTGGGGCTGCCGCGGGAGATCATCGCCCGCTATGGGATCGAGAAGAGGAGCGGCTTCCAGGCGGTTGGCCACACCCGGATGGCTACCGAGTCGGCGGTGACGACCGAGCACTCACACCCCTTCGCTCCCGCGGGCGACATCGCGCTGGTGCACAACGGGTCGTTCTCGAACCCGGCCACGGTTCGTCGGCGCCTGGAACGCGAAGGGATCCGGTTCGACACCGACAACGACTCCGAAGTCTGCGCCAGGTTCGTGGCTCGGCAGATGCAGCAAGGTGCTGATCTCGGAGAGGCGCTGCGTATGGTGCAGAAGGACCTGGATGGCTTCTTCACGCTCCTTGTCGCCACGGGCAGCCAGTTCGCCGTGCTGCGCGACTCCTTCGCCTGCAAGCCGGCGGTGATCGCAGAAACAGACAGCTACGTGGCCATGTCCTCGGAATATCACGCGCTGGCCGGACTTCCCGGCATCCAGGATGCACACGTCTTCGAGCCGGTGCCGGAAGAGGTGTACGCATGGACGCGCTGACCACATGCACACGGTGACGACATGCAGCCGGTGACGTTCAGCTGCGCCGAGATGTCGACGCGGGAGCTGAATTCCGCGCTGGCCGGCCTTCCCGACGGAGCCAGCGTCCGTGTCCTGGAGCCATGGGGGCGACACAACATAGCCGTCGGTCTGACCAACCGGATCTCGATCGAAATCGAGGGAAACGCGGGCTACTTCACCGCAGGACTGGGTGACGGACCCAACGTGACCGTCGATGGCTTCGTCGGCTGGTCGACCGGGGAAAACCTGATGAGCGGGACGATTCGGGTCCTCGGCAATGCTTCTGAATGCACAGGCGCATCGGCACACGGCGGCACGATCGTCGTGCACGGCGACGCCTCCAGCCGAACCGGCATCTCGCTGAAAGGTGCCAGCGTCCTGGTGGCAGGCGATGTCGGGCACATGAGCGGGTTCATGGCCCAGGCGGGGGTGCTGTTGGTCGGTGGGGATGCAGGCAACGGACTGGGTGATTCGCTCTACGAGACGGTGATCTACGTGGCGGGCTCGATCGCCTCACTTGGTGCCGACGCGAGGGTGGAGGACCTCACCGAATCCGATGTCAAGACCGTACGGGAGCTGGTTGACCTGGCCGGCTTCGACCACATCGACCCGGAGAACGTCACCCGGGTCGCATCGGCCCGCGAGTTGTACAACTTCGACGCACTCACCGAGCAGAGGTACTGATCATTCTCCCGATGGACGCCATGCAGCCCGGCCACACGTTTTCTCCCGAGGTGATCGCGAAGATCCAACGGATGGCGCGGGACGGGCATTACGAGATCCGCGGGTGGGGCGCCAAGCGGCAGTTACCGACCTTCGACGACCTGCTGCTGTTGACGGCCTCGATTTCCCGGTATCCGCTGGAGGGCTACCGCGAGAAGTGCGACACGGGCACCGTGCTCGGAGGCCGGTACGCGAGCAAGCCGATCGAGCTGGCGGTTCCGGTCACGATCGCCGGAATGAGCTTCGGGGCGCTGTCCGCAACGGCGAAGACTGCCCTTGGACGCGCCGCCACTGAAGTGGGTACGTCGACCACCACAGGTGACGGCGGGATGACCGACGAGGAGCGGGAAGCCTCCGAGATCCTGGTCTACCAATGTCTGCCGTCCAGGTACGGCTTCAATCCCCGAGACCTTCGCCGTGCCGACGCGATCGAGATCGTGATCGGCCAGGGAGCCAAACCTGGCGGCGGGGGCATGTTGTTGGGCCAGAAGGTCAGCGAACGGGTGGCCGGCATGCGGACGTTGCCCCCGGGGATCGATCAACGCTCGGCCTCCCGGCACCCCGACTGGGTGGGACCCGACGATCTGCGGATCAAGATCGAGGAACTCCGGGAAGCAACAGCCTGGGAGAAGCCCGTCTACGTCAAGCTGGGCGCGACCCGCGTGACGCATGACGTCAAGCTGGCCTGCGCGGCCGGTGCAGACGTGGTTGTCGTCGATGGGATGCAGGGCGGCACAGCCGCTACTCAGGATGTGTTCATCGAACATGCCGGGATCCCGACGCTGCCCGCGGTTCGGCTGGCGGCCGAGGCGCTGCGCGACATCGGTCTGGAGGGCGAGGTCCAGCTCATCGTCTCCGGGGGGATCCGCAGCGGCGCGGACGTGGCCAAGGCGTTGGCCCTCGGCGCCGACGCCGTCGCCATGGGACTTGCCCCGTTGATCGCGCTCGGTGCCAGCAGTGCCACCTACACCCTGGACGGAGTCACGCACGACGTGACCGAGGAGTACCACGCTCTGGGCACGGCACCCGGCTACTACCACCACATGCACACCGGGCGTGATCCGATCGGAATCGCCACCCAGGATCCCGAACTGGAGGCACGCCTGGACCCGGTTGCTGGAGCCCGTCGGGTGGTGAACTATCTCCGTTCGGTGACCATGGAGCTGACCACACTTGCCCGGGCCTGCGGCAAGTCCGACGTACACAATCTGGAGCCCGAAGATCTGGTCGCGCTCACCATCGAAGCCGCCGCGATGGCCGGCGTCCCACTCGCCGGGACGGACTGGATCCCCGGCCGACCACTGTGAAACGCCAACCAATCCCCGAGGAGTGCGGACATGACCGATCCCCGCGATGACCTGAAGGCCCGGGCAGACGACGACGGGATCGAGTTCTTTCTCGCCATGTTCGTCGATCTGCACGGCAAGCCATGCGCCAAGGCGGTGCCGATGGGGAGCTTCG
Organism: Actinomycetota bacterium; assembly: GCA_030860025.1. GTDB lineage: Bacteria > Actinomycetota > Actinomycetes > Mycobacteriales > Geodermatophilaceae > JACCQS01. The sequence goes on along the minus strand of JALZIX010000066.1, from coordinate 8,520 downwards.
ACATGCTGATGGACGGCGGAGCGGGGTTCGCCGGCTTCGCGGCCGGGGATCTCGGGCAGAGCCCGGCGGACCCTGATATGACCGTGCTGCCCGACCCCGCGTCCTACACCCCGGTTCCGTGGAAACCGGGGGTGGCCGTCCTGCACTGTGATCCGCAGGTCGAGGGCAAGCCATGGCCTTACGCACCGCGGGTCATCCTGAAGCGTCAGCTCGAGGAGCTCGCCCAGGAGCGCGGCTGGACATTGAAGATGGGAATCGAGGCCGAGTACTCCTTGCTCCGGCGCACCGAAAGTGGCGGTTACGAGGTCGCTGATGCCCTGGACACCGCGGCGAAACCTTGTTACGAGGTCAAGGGTCTGACCCGGATGTGGGACTTTCTGTCCACCGTGTCCCGCAACCTCAACGTGCTGGGCTGGGGGAACTACGCCAACGACCACGAAGACGGCAACGGGCAGTTCGAGAACAACTTCACCTACGACGACGCGCTGACCACCGCAGATCGGACCATCTTCTTCCGTTACATGGTGCACATGCTGGCCCACGACGCCGGGATGACGGCCACCTTCATGCCCAAGCCGTTCGGGAATGTGACCGGCAACGGACTGCACATCCATCAGAGCCTGTGGACCATGGATGACGAGCCGTTGTTCGTCGGCAACGGGGAGGACCGGCACGGTCTCGGCCTGTCCGAGCTCGCCTACTCCTACATCGGCGGACTCATCGAACACGGCAGGACGCTGAGCGCGCTCATCTGTCCCACGGTGAACTCTTACAAGCGGATCGGCGTGGGCCCGCCCTCCTCGGGAGCCACGTGGGCGCCGGCCTACGTCGCGTACGGCGGCAACAACCGGAGCCTGATGCTGCGCGTGCCGGAGGGAGACCGAGTCGAGCACCGCGCAGTGGACGGCTCGGCGAACCCCTATCTGGCGGCGACCGGCATGTTGGCGGCTGGGCTGGACGGGATCGAGCGCAAAGTGGACCCAGGGTCGCCGGTTGCTGACAACCTCTTCCTACTCAGCGAGAAGGACATTGCCGAACGTGGTATCCAGCACCTACCAACGACGCTGGATCGTGCCGTCGACGAGCTCGTCACCGACGAGGTGTTGCGGCGGGCACTGGGTCAGGTCCCGGACGGCGACTTCATCGATTACTACGCCGGGGTGAAGCGGGCCGAGTTCAACGACTACCACGCGACGGTGTCGCAGTGGGAGGTCGAGCGTTACCTGACCCTCGCCTAGCGGCTCAACGCTGTGTCCCGCCGTGGGCAACGTTCGGTCCAGAAGAGTTCGGGCCAGGCCCAGCCGGGTATGGTGCACGGGAGCCAGCGGTCTACTAATAGGAAACGATGTTGAATCAGAGGATCCAGGCAAGCGTTCGCGAGGCGGCCGCCAAGGCCCTTCCCAACCGAACGTCCAAGGGAAACGGCTCGCGAAATGGCTCGCGCAACGGCTCGCGAAACGGGAAGACCGCCCGGTACTCGGCGCTGAGTCTGCTCAGCCATGGTCTGACGAAGAAGGACTGGCCACTCGCCTGGCACAAGCATGACCTGGCCAAGAGCTACGACGTCGTCATCATCGGCGGCGGAATCCATGGGCTGGCAACCGCCTATTACCTGGCCAAGAACCACGGGATCCGAAACGTGGCGGTGCTCGACAAGGGCTACCTCGGCGGCGGCGGCTCGGGGCGTAACACCGCCATCCTGCGGTCGAACTACCTGACTCCGGAAGGCATCCGCTTCTACGACCGCTCGGTCAAGTTGTACGAGGGTCTTGCCGCGGACCTGAACTTCAATGTGATGTTCTCCCAGCGCGGGCATCTGACTCTTGCGCACAATGACGCATCCCTGCGCACGATGCGCTGGCGCGCCGAGGTCAACAAGATCCAGGGCGTCAACTCCGATGTCATCGATCCGCCGGCGATCAAGAAACTCGTTCCGTACATGGACGTCTCGGATGACGCTCGCTATCCGATCCTGGGAGCGCTCTATCACCCGCCGGGGGGCATCATCCGGCACGACGCCGTGGTGTGGGGCTACGCCCGCGCTTCCGATGCCTACGGCGTGCATCTGCATCAGCAGACCGAGGTGACGGGGATCGATGTCAGTGCCGGCCAGGTCACCGGCGTCCAGACCAACTGTGGGCCGATCAGCACCCCAGTCGTAGTTAACTGCACTGCGGGCTGGAGCACGCTGATCACCGACATGGCCGGAGTCCAGACGCCGATCCAGACCTTCCCTTTGCAGGCCGCTGTCACCGAGCCGGTCCGTCCGTTCTTGGACACAGTCGTGGTGTCGGGCACGCTGCACGTCTACGTGAGCCAGACCGACCGTGGTGAGCTTGTCTTCGGCGCGAGCGTCGACCCCTTCACCTCGTACTCGATGCGTGGCTCGCTGGAGTTCGTGGAGGGGCTGGCCGGACATGTCCTGGAACTGATGCCGCCCCTGCACAAGATGCGATTACTGCGCCAGTGGGCCGGCTTGTGCGACATGACTCCCGACTACTCACCGATCATGGGCCCGACCCCGGTCAAGGGCTTCTATGTCGATGTTGGTTGGGGCACTTACGGTTTCAAGGCGGGTCCAGTGTCCGGCGAAGCGATGGCCGAATGCATCGCCACTCAGGAGACGCCGGAGATCATCTCCGCATTCGGGCTCCAGCGCTTCACCGATGGGGAACTCGTGGGAGAGAAGGGGGCGGCGGCAGTTGGTCACTGACCGCCCCTGTCCTCCCGTCCACGTCGCCGAGAGAACAGGTCCACGATGATCCAGCTGCCCTGCCCCTGGTGCGGGCCCCGCAACGTCTCCGAGTTCCGGTACGCCGGCGAGGGCGGATCTCGACCTGACCCCGACACGACCACACCGGAGGAGTGGCGCCGCTACCTCTACATGCACCGCAACCCGTTGGGCTGGACCAAGGAGAACTGGTACCACGGCTCGGGATGTCGCAGATTCTTCTCGCTCGAGCGGCACACCGAGACCCACCAGATCCGGACCCCCGACCCACACGTCGAGGAGACATCGACGTCCGAGAGTGCCGGGGAGTCCTCGGTCTCCCTGAATGCCGGTGAGGTGCGATGACCCAGCAAGCCACCCGACCGGTCACTGTCGGAACGAGCCATCGTCTGGCGGCTCAGCCGGGCGAGGTCATCGACCGCTCGTCCACGCTGGACTTCACCTGGAACGGTGCGGCCCATGTCGCCCACCCTGGCGACACGATCGTCTCCGCGTTGGCAGCGGCTGGAGTTCGGGTGTTCTCCAGAAGCTTCAAGTATCACCGTCCCCGCGGCCTGCTGACGGCGAGTTTCCATGATCCGGGCTGCAACCTGCAGGTCGACGACGAGCCGAATGTGCGTGCAGCGCACCGGCTGGTCGAGGCGGGGATGAACGTCAGTTCGCAGAACACCTGGCCGTCGCTGCGCTTCGATGTCAAGGCGGCCAACCAGGTCGTGGGTCGATTCCTTGCTCCAGGCTTCTACTACAAGACCTTTATCAAGCCGCAGCGGCTGTGGCCGGCCTACGAGAAGATCCTCGCCCGGTTTGCCCATGCGGGCGCGACCTCTCCGGATATCGAGGAGGGTTACTACGACAAGCGCTACGCGCACCCCGATGTCCTGGTGGCCGGAGCAGGTCCCGCGGGACTCGCCTCGGCGCTAGCCGCTGCAGACCATGGAGCACGGGTCATCCTGGTGGAGGAAGAGCACCACCTGGGCGGGCACCTACGTTGGGGAGGCGCGGAGGAGCTTTCCGCGCTAGCCGAACTGACTGAGCGAGTCGCGCAGCACGAGAACATCGAAGTGCTCACGAACTCGGTTGTGCTGGGCCGGTATGACGCGAACTGGCTGGGTGTGGTTCAGCGAGGTCGGCCGGACGCTTTTGAGCGGCTGATCAAGGCTCGGGCAAAGGTGCTCGTGGTGGCTTCGGGTGCGATGGAGCGGCCGTACGTCTTCGAGGGAAACGACCTGCCCGGCGTCATGCTCTCCACCGCGGTACGGCGGCTGATCAACCTCTACGCCGTGCGACCCGGCAACCGTGCCGTCGTCCTGTCGGCCAACCCCAGCGGGGACGCCGCCGCAGATGATCTGCGTCGGGCGGGTGTGGACATCGCCGCAGTTGTCGATCCGCGAGCAGGCGGGGATGTCGTACGGGCATGTGGCCGCCGCGGTGGGCTGAGCGCGGTGGAGCTGACCGACGGCCGCACGATCGAGGCGGATCTGCTGGTGACCGCGGTTGGCTGGACGACGATGACGTCTCTGCTGAACATGGCGGGAAATCGGCCGATCTATGCACCCGACGCGGCCAGGTTCCTGCCGGACCCGACGACCATGCCGGACGACGTTCTCGCGACCGGGGGGGTCGTGGGCGATGGGAGCCTGGCAGAGCTGCTCGCCCACGGCAGCGCGGTCGGCGGGGAGGCCGCGACCCGGGCCGCCGCACGGCGCAGAGCCCTCGTCGCAGCCACTCCTACCGGCCGCGCAGACAATGCGCCGGACAGCACCACCGAAGGGCTGGAGGGAACCATCCCCGAGCTCTCGCCCGACCCCCATCCGGAACTGTTCCGCGCCAGTACCCACGGCATGGTGGATTTCTCCGAGGACGTGTCGAGCAAGGACATCATTTCCTCGGCTCGAGAGGGCTACGACTCCGCGGAACTGGTCAAGCGGTATACAACCGTGACGATGGGGCCGGTCCAAGGCAAGCTCGAGGTGGTCAACGCGGTGGCCGTCCTGGCCGAAGCCACCGGCGCGACGATCGCCGAGACGGGAACCACCACCTGGCGGCCGATGTATGCCCCGGTGACCCTTGGTGCCCTGGCTGGGCGGATCTTCGAGCCGGTCCGTTACTCACCTATGCAGCCCTGGCATGAGCGCAATGGCGCCGTGCCGATGGTCGCGGGTCAATGGATCCGCCCCGACCGTTACGGCGACCCGGCAAAGGAGGTCCGCGCGGTCCGCGAGCACGTCGGGATCATCGACGTGACCCCGATCGGCAAGCTCGACCTGCGTGGCCCGGACGTCCCCAAGCTGCTGAACCAGCTCTACATCAACAAGTGGTCGAAGCTCGACGTGGGCAAGGTCCGGTACGGCGTGATGTGTGCCGAGGACGCCGTCGTGATGGACGACGGCGTCACCGGCCGGCTCTCCCAGGACCACTACTTGATGTCCACGACATCCTCCGGCGCGGCGAACGTGTGGGAGTGGGTGGAGAACTGGCTGCAGACCGAGCACCCCGAGTGGCAGGTCCACGTCACCCCGGTCACGACCGCCTACGCGAGTATCAACGTTGCCGGACCACGGTCTCGCGAACTGATCGCCAGAATGACCGAAGGCGTCGACCTGTCGGCCGACGCATTCCCGTACATGCACGTGCGGACCGGCCGGATCGCCGGTGTGGACGACTGCGTCCTCTGGCGGATCGGATTCACCGGCGAGCTGTCCTACGAGTTGCACATTCCGGCCGGCTATGGGCTCCACGTCTGGGAGAGGTTGCTCGAGTACGGACAAGACCTCGGCGTTCTGGCGTTCGGTGTGGAGGCCCAGCGGATCCTGCGCCTGGAGAAGGGCCATCTGATCATCGGCCAGGACACCGATGGGCTCACCCGGGCCTACAGCGCCGGCTTGGCGTGGGCGGTCAAGCTCGACAAAGCCGACTTCGCCGGCAAGCCGGAACTCGTCTGGCAGTCCAAGGAGACCGGCGGGATGCGCCTGGTGGGACTGCAGCCGGTGGACGGGACGATCGTGCCGCCGGAGGCCAGCCAGATCGTGCGGCCTGGGACGGGCAAGGTACTCGACATTATCGGCCGGATCACCTCGAGCCGGATGTCTCCGACGCTGAACCGGTCAATCTGTCTGGCGCAGCTCGACGCGTCCTTAGCTGAAGCAGGCACCGTCGTCACCGTGCGGCTTCCCGACGGTCGTGACGTTGCGGCCCGGGTCACCGAGCACCTTGCCCACCTCGACCCCGCAGGTGAGCGCCAACAGCTCGTGACGAGTGCCTCGGATCCCGTGGGCGAGGCGATCCGGCGGCCGGAGAACCCGCGTAGCCCCATCAGCCCGGAGGGGATCGCCTCGGCTGAGCTCGTCTTCGGGACGCCCGCGGCTGCCTCGATCCTCGTGACGGACGTGTCCGGCCTGGCGAAGTTCGGTGTCCGCGCGGCCCCTGACGGGGCGATGGCCAAGGAGCTCGGCACCGACTTCGCCCGGACCAGCGCAATGGCAGTTGGCAGTCTGGTCGTGGGCTCAGGTCCGGGGGAGTGGATCGTGCTGGCCGAGCCGGACATTGCCCCGGACGTGCTGGCCAGGCTGGAGTCGGCCGCCGGCAGCTCGGATGACCTCGTCTCACTCGTCGATCTGACTCACGGTCGGGCGCTGATCCGGTTGACCGGACTGCGCTGTGCCGAGCTACTCGCGAAGGTGTCCGGCATCGACTTCTCAGACGACCTCGTTCCTGACGGATCGGCCTTGCGGACGTCGGTGGCCAAGCTCGTGACCGACGTGGTCCGACACAACCAGGAGAACGTCGCAAGCTACCTCCTGCACTGTGAGCGATCCTCGGGAAGGTACCTCTTCGAGGCGTTGGTCGATGCCGGAACCGAGTTCGGCGTCGAGAGCGTTCGGTAGCTCGAATCCCCGCCCTACCCGCAGCACTGAGGAGACCACATGGCATTTCCGAGCGACCTCGAGATCGCGCGCGGTGCGACGCTGAAGCCAATCGACGGCATCGCGGAGTCGATGGGACTACGGCCGGGCCTGCTCGAGTCCTACGGCCGGGATGTCCTGAAGATCCGGCTGGAGGCCATCGACGAACTGTCAAGCCGGCCGAAGGCCAAGTACGTAGTCGTCTCTGCAGTCACGCCCACCCCGCTGGGAGAGGGCAAGACGACAACCACCGTGGGACTCGGCCAGGCGATGAGCCACATCGGGAAACGGGCGACGGTCGCCATCCGACAGCCGTCAATGGGGCCGACGTTCGGGATCAAGGGCGGTGCCGCCGGCGGCGGGTACAGCCAGGTAGTCCCGATGGAGATTCTCAACCTGCACCTGACCGGCGACTTCCACGCCGTCACCTCGGCGCACAACCTGCTCTCGGCAATGGTGGACAACCATTTGCACAAGGGCAACGAAAGCGGCCTTGACCTCAACAACATCACCTGGCGCCGCGTGCTGGATGTGAACGACCGGTCCCTGCGCAACGTCGTGGTGGGCCTGGGTTCGCGGATGGACGGAGTCACCCGGCAGACCGGTTTCGACATCACAGCGGCCTCCGAGGTGATGGCGATCCTGGCTCTGTCGGTTTCTCTTGTTGAGATGCGCGAACGGCTGGGCCGGATCGTGGTGGGGTACACCAACGACGGGACGCCGGTGACCGCCGAACAGATCGGCGGTCCGGGCGCGATGGCGGTGATCATGCGTGAGGCGATCAAGCCGAACCTGATGCAGACACTGGAGAACACGCCGGTACTCGTCCACGCCGGGCCGTTCGGGAACATCGCTACCGGCAACTCCTCGATCGTGGCCGACCTGATCGGTATCCGGACCGGCGACTTCCTGATCACCGAGGCCGGCTTCGGCGCGGACATGGGCGCGGAGCGGTTCTTCAACATCAAGTGCCGCACCTCGGGCCTGAGCCCGGACGCCGCCGTGATCGTGTCCACCGTCCGGGCGCTCAAGGCGCATTCGGGCAAGTTCAAGATCGTGGCAGGCAAGCCGTTGCCCGAAGCTCTGCTGGCTGAGAACCCCGACGACGTGCATGCCGGCGGTGCCAACCTGCGCAAACAGATCGAGAACATCCGTATCCATGGCGTCTCGCCGGTGGTGGCCGTGAACGCCTTCCCGGACGACCACGAATCCGAGCATCGGGCGATCATGGAGATCGCCGAGGAGATGGGCGCGCGGGCCGCGGTGGCCAACCACTTCGGCAGGGGTGGTGCAGGTGCCACCGAACTCGCCGAGGTCGTCGCAGAGGCCGCCGACGAGAAGTCCGACTTCGCCGTGCTCTATCCCGATCAGGCAACGCTGCGGGAGAAGATCGAGATCGTCGCGGCCAAGGTCTACGGCGCGGCCGGCGTGGACTACTCCACCGCGGCCACCAGACAACTGCAGACCTACGAGCAGGCAGGCTTCGGGCATCTGCCGGTCTGCATCGCCAAGACCCACCTGTCCATCTCCTCCGACCCCGCGCTGAAGGGGGCACCGACAGGGTGGCGGTTGCCGGTGCGCGAGGTCCGCGCTTCGGTCGGAGCCGGCTTCGTCTACCCCATCTGTGGCGACATGATGACGATGCCGGGGTTGGGCACGGCGCCGGCTGCCATGACGATCGACATCGACGAGAACGGCGAGATCGTCGGTCTATCGTGAGCGAGCATCGCAGCGAGGAACGAGCGAGGAGCGCAGTGAACGACCGTGCGGAGCGCGGAGTGTTGCTGTGACGGCCGTGTTCATCGATGGCCGGCGCTATGCCGCCGACCTGTCCGACCGGCTTGCCGAAGAGGTGGCAGAACTCGCCGCTGAAGGTGTCCGGCCGGG
>JALZIX010000059.1 GCA_030860025.1 Actinomycetota bacterium | reverse complement strand
GGCCAAGACATCGTCGGGGGCGGCCATGGGAACACGGTACGACGCAGATCTGGGAAACAGCCGACCGCTGCCTGTGACGTTATGCGCATAACCGCGAAAAGTCGGTCGGCGGATTCAATTGGTCGTCGCAACATGCTGGTTGGGCGGGTTTGAAAGTAGCGCGTTGAGGGCTTCGGCTGGGGTGCGCCAGCCGAGGGTTTTCCGGGGGCGGCCGTTGAGGCCGTCTGCGGCGTAGGTGAGGTCGTCGGGGCCGTGGACGGCGAGGTTGGTGGCTTTGGGGAAGTACTGGCGCAGCAGTCCGTTGGTGTTCTCGTTGCTGCCGCGCTGCCAGGGGCTGTGCGGGTCGCAGAAGTAGATGCTCAGGTCGGTGTCGATGCTGAGCTGGGCGTGTTGGGCCAGTTCGCTGCCCTGGTCCCAGGTCAGTGACCGGCGCAGGGCCGCGGGCAGGGTCAGGATCTCGCGGGTGATCGCGTCGCGGACCGCTTCGGCGCCGTGATCGGCTGGCAGGTGCAGCAGCATCACGAAGCGGGTGCTGCGCTCGACTAGGGTGCCGATCGCGGATTTCCCGCCGGCGCCGAGGATCAGGTCGCCTTCCCAGTGCCCGGGCACGGCCCGGTCGCTGACCTCGGCGGGGCGTTGGCTGATCATCAGCTCGGCGGGGATCTGCCGGCAGCGGCGGGCGTCGGGGCGGCGGTGAGGTTTGCGCACCGCCCGCCCGGTGCGCAGGCACGCGGTCAGTTCCCGGCGCAACGCGCCGCGGCCCTGCACGTAGAGGGACTGATAGATCCCCTCGTGGCTGATCCGCATCTGCTCATCATCGGGGTAGTCGACGCGCAGCCGGGCACTGATCTGCTCCGGGCTATACCGGTGCTTGCCGGTCAAGCTGTGCTGAACGTAGGCCCGCAACTCGGGGTTTGCGGCCAGCTTCGCCGTCTTGGGCCGGGCCGCATTGGCATCAGCGCGTTGCTGGGCCAGACACGGCCCATACGCCCAGGCCCGCGACCGCGGCCGGCCCGATCCCCCGACCCGGCAGTACCGCTGGCCCATGTTGGCCCGCAGCTCCCGCGAGACGGTGCTCGGTGCCCGCCCGATCGAGGCGGCGATCCGCCGGATCGAATCCCCCGCGTGGATCCCGGCCAGGATCTTCTCCCGCTCGGCAATCCCCAGATAACGCGACCTCAACGGCTCGACCAGCGACAACGGCGGCATCCCACCAGCCTTGACGAACCAGCGCCGGCCGGTGCCCCGGCTCAGGCCCAGACACGCCGAGGCATCCTCGATCGAGGAACCCGAACCGATCAGACGCCAAAACCGGCGCTGCCGATCACGACGCGGCGCAAGACGAGTCACAGAACACTCCAAATCTCGAAGTGTTGCAACGACCCCTTGAACCCAAGTCCGATTTCGTGACCGTTATGCGCATAACGGCGAGAGTGCAGAGGAGGATCAGTACGGGAAGGCGTAACGTCTGGCGGCCAGGGCGTACCCCGCGGCGGTGAACAGGTAGACGATGCCGGCGGCGAAGATGACCGGAAGGGCCACACCGTCGTCCGGCAGGGTCCGGGCGCCGATCAGGAGACCGCCGACGAAGGCCAGGTTGAACGTGGTGTCGGACACGGAGAAGACCCGGCCGCGGTAGGCGTCGCTGACATGCTGCTGCAACACCGTGTCGGTGCAGATCTTCACCGCCTGTCCCACGCCGCCGATGATGAAGCCGGCCCCGAGCAGCAGCTTCAGTTCGTATGGTGCACCGAGGCCGACCTCGGTCACGGCGGCGAGGATCAGCAGGATGATGATCCAGCGCGGCTTACCGATCCGCCGCGACATCATCGGCGTGATCACGGCGGCTAGCAGGGCGCCAGCGGCTCCGATCACGAGGACCTGCCCCAACCCGACGATGCCGGACCGGAAGAAGCCTTCTGGGACGAAGTAGTTGCGATAGAGCAACAGCGTGCCCAGGGTCGTGACCCCGTACACCGCGCGGTGGATCGTCAGAACGGCAAGTGCCCCGACCGCCGGCGGGTGCGCAGCGATGTGCCGCAGCCCGGCGGCCAGCCCGATGACCACATCGCGAGCCGTGGACGGCGAGTGGCCTTCCAGCGTGTCCGGGCCTAGATAATCGCCGCGAAACCCGCGGGCCAGCATCGAGGCGGCCAGGTATCCGACAATGGCGGCCAGCGCCAGCGTCGCGTAGCCAACGTTGTTCTCGCCGACAAGCTGCAAGAGGCCAAGGGCCCCACCGGCTCCCAGCACTGCGGCAACCGTCCCCGAGGTGGTCGTCAACGCATTGGCCGTCACCAGGACACTCTCCTCAGCCACGTGCGGCAGGGAGGCCGAAAGCGCGGACAGCACGAACCGGTTGACCGCCAGAACGGTCAGCGCGGCCAGGTAGAGCCAGCCGCCGCCCACGCCGGCCGCCAACAGCCCGGCCACCCCGAGGACTTGCAGACTGCGAAGCAGGTTCGCGACCAACAGGACGTTGCGCCGCGACCAGCGGTCGAGCAGTACACCGGCGAAGGGCCCGACCAGGGAGTAGGGAAGCAGTAGTACGGCGAACCCGGCGGCGACGTCGGCCGGAGTTGCCGCGCGTTCCGGATTGAACAGGACCGCCCCGGCGAGCGAGGCCTGGAAGACACCGTCGGCGAACTGACCGGACAACCGGGTGGCGAGGAGCCGGCGGAAGTCGCCGCGCCGCGCCAGACCACGCACAACATGGCGGGTGGCGGTCGGCACGCTGGCCCACAGTACGGACAGATGCCGGTCCCAACCGCCCTACCTTGGCGCTCAGGAATCTGAGTGTCGAGACGGGCGACGTAGCGGGCGCTCCTGGGGCACACTTGGCATTGATGAGCGCCTCGCCTGCCCCGGACCGGGACCGCCAACCGACGACGGCCCCCTTGGGCTGGGCCCCGGGCGCCGGACAGGACATCACCGCGGGGGCACTCGCGGTCGCCATGCCCCTGTTGACCGATCCGAACTTCGACCACACGGTGATCTTCTTGCTCGAACACTCGGCTGAGGGCACCGTCGGAGTAGTCCTCAACCGGCCAAGTGAAGTCCCGCTCCAACACGTGCTGCCGACCTGGGCACCGCTGGCCAGCGGCTCGGACTTCTTCCACGTGGGCGGTCCCTGCCAGACCGACGCTGCGTTGTGCCTGGTTCGCGGGGAGTTGTTGGACTCCCGGGCTGGGATCGAGGGCGGGCGTGCGGAATTGGCCGCGGTCGGACTCAAACCCGCAGCGGCCGGCATCTTCCTTGCCGATCTCGACGTCGAACCCGTTCCCTCGGCCGAGTTGATCAGCGACATCCGGGTGTACGCCGGGTATGCCGGCTGGGCGGCGGGTCAACTGGAGGACGAGATCGCCGAAGGTGCGTGGCTGTGCCTGCCCGCCCATCCGGACGATGTGTTCAGCACCGAGCCAGAAACGCTGTGGCGCAGTGTGTTGCGGCGGCAACGCGGACCGCTCGCAGTCCTGTGCAGCGCCCCTGAGGATCCTTCCCTGAACTAGTCGGAGGTGTCCTCGGCGGGTCGCCGCGCATGCCCGGGGCGCATTTGGTAGAACGTTCACAGTCGGGTGGAGCGGCTTGGGGAAGAAGCCGCTCCACTCGACATCCACGTTTTGACCCGCGATCAGCTTGCGGCGTCGAGCGGCTCGGCCTCAGACGCCTACCTGGACCCGTACCTGCGGGTAGTCGGTCGCAGCTACCGTCTGCTCGGGCGGCGGGGCCGTCACGGTCTGCGGCCCGTGGTCGGTCAGGGTGATCGTCACGCGTACCTCGGAGTTCGGCAGCGTGGTGACGTACTGCAGCATCATCTTGTCGTCCGCGCCGACAGCGACCTGTGCCTGACCGAAGCTGAACAGCGCCGCGAACTGCCCGTCTATCGTGGTCTGTCCCTGGAACGTGTAGTCCCGTTCGAGATAGGCAGCCGGATTGTCCGGCTCGCTGGCCGCCAGCCTTGGCAACAGGGCAAGGATCGTGTCGATCAGATCCTGGCCAGGGAAAATCTGGCGGCGCATGAAGTTGACCCCGGGTACGCCGACGGCGGCCATCGCATCGGTCAGGCCGGGCACGTCGCCGAAGGTCACCTCGTCGGTGGTGAAGTACAAGATCCGACTCTCCGAGGGCTGCAGGCCGCTGTAGTCGGTGACCGCCGTCCCCGACCCGGTACTCGTTGTGAAGTCCATGACGCCGCTATAGGTGAACGTCGTGTTCTCCGCGTACGGGGCGACGACCTTGAAGGCGGCCCCACCGGCGGTGAAGTTGCGGTTCAACAACTCGGCGAGGGTCTCGGCCTCGGTCTCGGTGATCGGGTCACCGATCTGACGATCGGGATTCTCCTCGGCGCAGGAACTCAGTCCCAGTACGGACAGCAGGCACAGCAGGGCAACCAGGACAGACTTCATCGGCAACAAGCCTAGGCGGACGGAGGCGACTAGCGGTCGAGCTCCCCGGCGATGAACGCCTCGACGGCATCGCGGGCATCGTCGTCGTTGTACTGCACCGGCGGGGACTTCATGAAGTACGACGAGGCCGAGAGCAGCGGTCCGCCGATGCCCCGGTCCTTGGCGATCTTCGCCGCGCGGATCGCGTCGATGATCACCCCCGCCGAGTTCGGCGAGTCCCAGACCTCGAGCTTGTACTCCAGCGACAGCGGGGTGTCCCCGAAGGAGCGACCCTCGAGCCGTACGTAGGCCCACTTGCGATCATCGAGCCACGGCACATGGTCGGACGGCCCGATGTGTACGTCGGCCTTGGCCATCTCGTGCGGGATCTGCGAGGTCACCGACTGGGTCTTGGAGATCTTCTTGGACTGGAGCCGCTTGCGCTCCAACATGTTCATGAAGTCCATGTTGCCGCCGAAGTTCAGCTGATAGGTGCGCAGTAGCTCGACGCCGCGGTCCTCGAACAGCTTGGCCAGCACGCGGTGGGTGATGGTTGCGCCGACCTGGCTCTTGATGTCATCGCCCACGATCGGCACACCGGCCTCAGTGAATTTGGCGGCCCACTCCGGGTTGCTGGCGATGAACACGGGCAGCGCGTTGACAAACCCGACCTTGGCATCGATGGCGCACTGCGCGTAGAACCGCGCCGCCTCCTCGGAACCGACCGGCAGGTAGGACACCATGACGTCGGCCTTCGTGTCGCGCAGGACCTGGACCACATCGACCGGCTCCGCGTCGGACTCGGAGACGATCTCGCGGTAGTACTCGCCGAGCCCGTCATAGGTGTGCCCACGCTCAACGGTGACACCCGTCTCCGGCACGTCGCAGAACTTGATGGTGTTGTTCTCGCTGGCACCGATCGCCGTGGAGAGATCCTCACCGACCTTCTTCGAGTCCACGTCGAAGGCGGCAACGAACTCGATGTCGCGGATGTGGTAACCGCCGAAGTCCACATGCATGAGTCCGGGGACTCGCTCGTCCGGGTCGGCGTTCTTGTAGAACTCGACGCCTTGCACCAGCGACGCGGCGCAGTTGCCCACGCCGACTATGGCGACTCGTACTGAACCCATGGCGGGCCCCCTTCTCGTGGTGAGTTCGGTGTGTTGCAGGTCGGTGGCGGTTACTTGCTGGCCGGTGCGGCGGCCTGGTGGATCAGGCGGAGCGGTTGGGTTTCAGTGCGGCCCTTGCACCTGTCTGGACGAGGGTCTTGGCGGGGGGCCGCCCCGGGGTGCGCGGGCCTGGTCGGCCCGTTCTGTGTCGATCAACTCCGAGAGCCAGCGCACTTCACGGTCGACGGACTCGAGGCCGTGTCGGTGCAGTTCGAGCGTGTAGCGATCCAGTCGCTCACGGGTCCGGGCCAGCGCGGTCTTGAGGCCCTCCTGTTGTTCCTCGACGCGGCGGCGGCGTCCTTCGAGGATGCGCAGTCGTACGTCGGAGGCGGTGTGGGAGAAGAAGGCAAGGTGCATGCCGAATCGCTCATCGTCGTACGCGTCGGGCCCGGTCTCGGCCACCCACTCGGCGAACCGCTCCTTGCCGTCCGCGGTCAGCTTGTAGACCACCTTGCCGCGCTTGCCGGTGAAGGCCGACGCGTTGGCGGGCAACA
>JALZIX010000045.1 GCA_030860025.1 Actinomycetota bacterium | reverse complement strand
GCCGCCTCGATTGTCTCCGGAGCGATCATCGAGCGGGTGCGCCTCGGGGCGTTCTTCATCTTCGCCGTGATGCTCGGCTCGATCACCTGGATCATCGACGCTGCGTGGGGCTGGTCGCCAAGCGGCTGGATGGTGCAGATCATGGGGTACCACGACGCGTATGCGTCCGGGGTCATCCACGCGATCGCCGGTGGCACCGCGCTGGCGGTGGTGATCGTCCTGGGCCCGCGGATCGGAAAGTTCGGGCCCAATGGCGAGGTCCGGGAGATCAAGCCGCACAACGTGTGGATGACCAGCATCGGGCTGCTGCTGATCTTCACCGGATTCTGGGGTTTCTATGCGGCGTGCAACATCCCCATCCTCGACGTGGGGGGCGAGTCTGGGTCCTTCTTCTCGGCCACGAACATCTACCTGATGCCGACCACGCTGTCGGGAATCACGTTCAACTTCTTGCTGTCCCTGTCCGGTGGGATGATGGCTGCCTTCGTCCTGAGCAAGGCAGACCCCTTCTGGACGCTGTCTGGCGGACTCGCCGGAATCATTGCCGCCTCGGCCGGCAACGACCTCTACCACCCGCTTCAGGCCATGCTGATCGGTGCGGTCGGCGCCAGCCTCGCCTACAAACTGCACTACTACGTGGAGCGTCGGTTCCGGATCGACGACGCTGTCGGCGCCGTGGCCGTGCACGGATACGCCGGGTTCTTCGGCGTCGTGGTCGCAGGGTTCGTGCTGTGGGGATACCCGGCGGCGGCACCCCTGGAGGAAGGCACCGCGTGGTTCACCACCCCCGACGGGTTCCCCGCGATCAACCCGATCGGCAACCTGCTCGGTGCCATCATCATGTTCGGCGTTTTGGGGTTCCTCCCCGCCTTCGCTGTGGCCAAGCTGCTCAACCGGTTCGGGCTGCTGAGGGTCCCCCGGGCGGTCGAGCTCGCCGGGCTGGACACCCACCGGTACGGCAACGCCTACCCCTACTTCCAGACCAGCGAGGCCGAGGGCGGTTTCGAGGAGGTCGAGCGCACCATCGCGCAGGAACTGGAGCAACGGGACGGCGGTCGGCTGTACGGTGCAGAACCGTCCGGGTCGCTGTCACGTGAGGACAGGAGGGTGTTGAAGTGATCCTTGCTGGGACCGGTCTTGATTCGTTCACAGATCCTGCGGACATCACGGTGCTCTACCCCTTTGCCGGCTTGGAGTGGCTGTTCGTCGTCCTCGGCTTTGTCCTCTTGCTCGGCTGGCACGTCGTTCAGATGCGGGACGAGAACAAGGAGTACGACGAGGCGCTGGATCTCTACGACCGGGTCGGGATGGCGCGGACGATGAACTTCGGCACCAGCGATCGGACGTCGACCGCCGAGGACATCGAGGCCGCTGAGGCCGAGGTCGGTGTCGGGCAGGGCCGGGAGAGCGCCAGGGCGACGACCAAGCCGGGGGACGGCGCCCGGGGCGACCGGGACACAACGGACAACTAGGAAACCGTCGCGGCAACGCGACCCGCCTGTGGCGACGCGGCGACGGATCGGTCAGCCGCCGGGGCTGACCGCCTTCACCGCGAGGAACTGGATCGGCAGGGTGATCAGTTCACCGGGCCCGTGCAAGACCTCGCCGACGAACTGGATAGCGTCACCTGGCTCCAGCACGTAGCGCGAACTTCCGAAGCAATACTCCATCTTGCCGGAGAGCATGAAGATCAACTCCGTGCCGGCGTGCTGGTAGAGCGGGAACATGTCGCTGCGCTCAGTCAGCGTGACCAGCATGGGCTCCAAACTGTCGTGCGGGGCCCGCATGGCACCGAGCATCTGGTAGCGGTGCCCGGGACCGGAGCCCTTGTGCTCGATGTCTTGACCGTGGCCCGCCTTGACGTAGACCAGGTCATGCTCTTCGGACAGTCCACGGAAGAACGCGGTGACCGGAACCGAGAGCGCAGTCGAGAGCCGCGCAAGCGTGGCCAGACTCGGACTGGATTGAGCGTTCTCGATCTTGGAGAGCATGCCCTTGGACAGCCCACTCTTCCTGGCCAGCATGCCTACGGTCCAACCATGGCCGTGCCGGAACTCCCGCACACGTTCAGCGATGATGGCGCCGAGCGATTGCGCGAGCGCGGAGACCTCCGGCGCGGCCAGATCCTGGCCGGAATCCTCGGCTGGCACCGCGCGGACGGCCACCCTCGTACCTCCTTCACCCGCGATCCAGAGCCTACGCCCGCAAGGTGTTGTCTCCTAGCAGGGGACAGAGTTTACTGACTGTGGATTAATCATCGGAAGTGGTCCTGCCCGAGCCGTGCTGTGGAGGCGCCTTGAGTACCGACATCGAAGACTTTGTCGCACAGGACGGCCGCGCCGAAGCGGTCGAACGGATCCGCAAGGAGATCGACTCCAGCGGCGTCACCTACCTGTACTTCCAGTTCGTTTCGGTCACCGGGCGGATCATGGGCAAGGGTGCCCCGGCGGCGCACTGGGAGACATTCGCGCGCAAAGGTTTCCAACTCGTCTACGGCTCAACGGCAAACCTCTTCATCGACCGGCATGGCGACTACATCGGCTACGGGCCCGAGTCTCGCGAGCTAGTCGGCATCCCCGATGTTGACACGTTCTGCGTCCTCCCCTGGGATCCGAAGACCGCGCGAGTGTTCTGCACGCTGTTCCGCGGCCGCGAGGAGGAGGAGAACCCCGGCGCCTACTTGACGTCCGACTGTCGTGGGAACCTCAAGCGAATCCACGCGGACTTCGAGGAACGGACCGGCCTGCATCTGCGAGCCGGTACCGAGCCGGAGATGATGTGGCTCAAGCTCAACCCGGACGGCACCCCGTCGGTGGAAGGCAAGACCAAGCCCTACTGCTACCACATCGATCAGTTCTCCGAGCTGCAGCCGGTCATTCACCAGGTCATCGAATACAGCACCGCGATGGGCCTGGACATGATTCAGGGCGATCACGAGGATGCGCCCGGCCAGCTGGAACTCAACTGGCAGTTCGACCGCGCCGAGCGCACTGCGGACCGGCTGACCACCTATCGTCAGATCTGCAAGCAGGTCGGCCGGGAATTCAACTTGTTCCCCTGCTTCATGCCCAAGCCGTTCATGGGCGTCTCGGCCAACGGCTGCCACCACAACATCTCGCTCTGGGAGGGCGACCGCAACGTCTTCCTCCCGGAAGGCGACAACCCGCGGCAACCGAGCCAACTCGGGCTGTACGCGATCGGCGGCGTGCTGGATCACCTCGACGCACTGACCTGCGTCACCGCGCCGACCGTCAACTCCTATCGCCGCCTCTGGGACGCGGGATTCTGGGCGCCGCTGTATGCCGACTGGGGATATCAGAACCGGACCACCGCGCTGCGGGTCAGCTCTCCCGACCGGTTCGAGTACCGCTCGGTCGACTCATCGGTCAATCCCTACCTGTCCATGGCCGCGTTGATCCTGACCATGGCCGACGGCCTGGAACGCAAGCTCGACCCCGGGCCGCCCGAGGAGCGCAACATCTACGAGGCCATGGCCGAGGGGAAAGACGTGCACAAGATCCCGATGAACCTCGGCGACGCATTGGCGGCGCTGCGAGCCG
>JALZIX010000033.1 GCA_030860025.1 Actinomycetota bacterium | reverse complement strand
AGCCCCAGCCGGGCGACGTCATCCTGGAACCCCACAAGGCCACCGACGTCATGCAAACCGATCTCTCGAAGCACCTCGAGCGTCTCGGCACCAGGCACCTCGTCCTGGCGGGCATGACGGCCAATCTGTGCGTCGAGTCCACGGGTCGCCACGCCACCGAGCTCGGCTACGACGTCACCTTCCTCTCCGACGCGATCGGCGCGGAGAGCCTTCCGGCATACGAGGCGTCCATCCACCTCAACTACCCACTCATCGGCAACGCCGTGATCGAGGTGGACGATTTCCTCGCAGCCATCGGCCCGCCTGCCGACGCCGGAGAGTCGGTTCTGGTAGGTGACACGGTCTACGGCTCGGACCGCGGCAAGATCGGCCCTGTCGAGCAAGTGGTGCCGGCGCGCGACGGTGTCCCGGCCTACCTGGTCGTTCCGCGCGGCGTCATCTTCGACAAAGACACCTGCATCCCCTTCGACGCGGTCACGCATCGCGCGGAGGACCGGGTCTACATCAACGTGCCCAAGCTCGTCATCGGAAAGCTGCCCTGGAACGAGCCACCGACTGCCGACGCCACGCAGTCGAAGCTCGGCCCACCAGCAAGCGAGGTGACGGCGCTCTACCGGAGTCACGCACCGTCCGGGTTCCAGTCGAACAGCACATGAGTCACCTGCCTTCCCTTGGTGACGACGCCGTCCTGCTCGACATCTTCCGGCAGTTTCCGGCAACCGCGGCGCCTCTGCTCGACTACCACCAGGTGCTGCTTCGTGGACCGTCTCCGTTCACGGTGGCCCAGCGTGAACTCATTGCCGCCTACGTCTCGGCACTGAACGCCTGCGACTACTGCCACGGAGTGCACGCGGCCACCGCCGCTGCCTTCGGCGTGTCCGAGGACGTTGTTACGGCGCTAGTAGCCGACCCGGAAACCGCACCAGTCGATGAGCCGATGAAGCCAGTGCTGCGCCTGGTTCGCACGCTGACCCTGAACCCGTCCAAGGTGCGCGACGCCGAAGTGGCGGCTGTGTACGCGGCCGGATGGGACGAGCGGGCCTTGCACGATGCGGTCAGTGTTTGCGCGCTGTTCAATTTCATGAACCGACTCGTGGAGGGCCTGGGGATCACCGCCGCGCCGGATTACTACCGAACATCCTCGGCCCGTCTTGCCGGGAAGGCCGGCTACTCAGGGTTGCGCCACCTACTGAGCGAAGGGGCGGAAGCGACAGATCCACCCCCGCCACCACCTCCGTCCTGAGCCGGACCGACGACCCTTCCGACCGCGCCACAGGTAGCGTGCAGGGACCGGCCGGGCGATCAGGAACGGGAGGAGCGGCGATGGACCAACCGCCCATGACCTTCGAGCAGTTCCGCAAGGCCTTCCACTACGGCCGGTACGCCGACATGCAGTTCAAATTCCTGGCCAAGTTGGGGGATGACCGTGCGGCCGAAGCGCTCTCACAGGTCTTGGCTCGGCTAGGTGAGGCCTTCGACACCGGCGACTTCACTCCTGTGCGCGAAGCGGTCTACAGGGCGCAGCTTGCGGCCTACAGCGGCGACGACACCCCGGAGGTGGACGACGCGCCGTTCACCGCGATGACCAACAGGCTGGCCGAGACGCGGTTGGCGCTGGTGTCGGCGGGCGGTGTATTCCGCATCGGCGATGATCCCATGGGCCAGGACGGTCCGAGCCAGCACGAGTCGTTGGCGCTCATCAAGGACTTCCTGCGCGGTTCGCCGACCCTCTCGCTGATCCCCAAGGAGACGCCAGATTCCGCGCTGACCGCCCGCCATCCCGGATATGACGCGCTGACCCCGCAACGCGACCCGGGCACCGTCTTCCCGCTTGACGTCCTACGGGAACTCGAGGCCGAGAACCGGATACGTCTCACCGACCAGCACTATGCCTTCGTGGGTGCCACTTCCCAGGTGCGGCTGCGTGAAAGGGTGGCTCCGCAGTGGGTGCAGCAATGTGCCGCTGACGGGGTCGAAGCCTGTCTACTTGTCGCAACTTGACCGATCTGTCACGAGTCGGTCGGACTCGTCGCGCGAGCCTTGGAACAGGCAGGCATCCCCACCGTGTCGGTGTTCGTACGCGCCTTCGCGCACATCGCCGGGCGGCTTCGCGTGCCACGGGTGCTGGTCACCCCACATCTGATGGGCCGCACAATCGGTCCAGTCGGTGACCGGGCACGGCAACGCGAAGTGGTCGAGGCGGCATTACGTCTGCTCGAAGAGGCCAGCGTCCCGCAGTCGGTCAGGGACCTCTAACCGCGGACAGTCCACAGTAGACGGACAATCAGTAGGGTCGGACCGCCCGGGGCCCGTCCGGTGTCGCACTTGTCACCTCCGATGCCCACCGCGGACTGATTGAAGCGCTCGGGGCGATCCTGCCCGGCGCAAGCTGCCAACGCTGTCGAAGCCACTACGCGGCGAACCTGATGTCGGCGACACCCAAGTCGGCGTGGGGCTGGGTGAAGGCGCGTGGGGCTGGGTGAAGGCGTTGCTGCACAGTCTACGACCAGCCCGACATCGCGTCGGTGCACACCCAGTTCGACCGGGTTCTGGACGCCCTGACCGTGGCCGAACACCTCGACGCCGCCCGCGCCGACATCCTGCGGTCGCGGACTTGCTCGAGAACCTGCTGGTGCTTGCGAGTCCGATCTTCCGCAGTGACACCCAGCTGCAGATCCTCGGCGCGACCCATGATCGCGACTCGCGCCGCTTTGCCCATGCCGCGTCAGGCGCGCAGCCGGACGTGCTGGCGGCCGAGTTGGTGCACCGCGCTGACACCTACGAGTTGCATGGTGCGCCGGATTTCGGCGTCCAGGATCTCGACCGCCCTGGCCACGCCGCGCTCGCCGCCGGCCATCAGTCCGTACAGGTAGGCGCGGCCGATCAGGCAA
>JALZIX010000010.1 GCA_030860025.1 Actinomycetota bacterium | reverse complement strand
TCGCTAGCCGTGCTGCCGGAGAGCGGGCTCCCAACCCGCTGATGACTCAGCCGGGGGCCGGCGCCATGTAGGGCAGGGCAGCCGTGATGAGCGGCGCGAGGATGGCCAGGGTGGCGCCGCCGTCTGCCGAGGAGGGGACGAAGACCTCGACGTAGACGCCGCGATCCACGGCCGTGTACGTCGTACCGGCACCAGAGGTCTCGAAGAACCATTCGACGCCACTGATCGCCAACGTGCTCACTCCCACCACGTAGGCCGCGGGCCGAGGGACCCCGCATCGGAGCACCGTCGCGTCCTGCCCCCAGGCATAGGCCGTGGGCAGAGTTGACCGAACGGGGCGGCTTGGCCGCCCGTCCAACTCCAGCGGCAGTGTGGTGATCAGTGCAGTACAGGTCGCTTCGATCTCGGCGGAGACCGCCGGGGTCTCGACGTCGATCGCCGGTAGTTCCTGCTGCCCCAGAGGCGGCAATGGCGCCAACTCCGCCACGCTGCCCAGCGAGACCTGGATGACGACCAGGAGCGCCACCACGACTGGGACGGTGATCGCGGTCGCCAGCAGTGCGGCCCGCCGAAACGGAGCACCGTCACCCGAGGCCGACCCACGGTTCGGCCGGGCTGGATCGAGTTCGTTGCCGACCAGCGCTGGGCCTAGAGGTTGACGACCGGGCAGGTCAGCGTCCGGGTGATGCCGTCGACGCCTTGGACCTTGGCCACCACGAGCTTGCCGAGTTCGTCGACATTCTGTGCCTGTGCCCGGACGATCACGTCGTAGGGGCCGGTCACATCCTCTGCGCTCGTCACGCCGTCGAGTTCGGTGATGGCACGGGCTACCGCCGCGGCCTTGCCGACCTCGGTCTGGATCAGGATGTAGGCATGGACCACAAGAAGACCTCCTCGTCGAGGGCTGGGCTGGCGGCGAGTCCTCCCGCCGGTCCCGGATAGGGCGAGGCGGCTGCTCGTCGGGTTCGGGTGGAACCTACCCGGTCGCGAGCTCGGCCGTCGCTTCGACATGGTGTTCATCGTCGCTTCGACATCGCCGCGCCCGGTCCTCGGCGGTCCACGCGGGCTGAGAGGATGACTGCCGGCCGAATGGTCGACCTGGCTCCGAGGAGGCACCATCACCGTCAGCGAACTCGGCGAGTTCGGTGTCGTCGATCGAGTCGTGGCCCGATCCGGTGTCGCCCGCACGGCCGTCATCGGTCCGGGCGACGACGCGGCGGTGCTGGGCATCGGCGGCTCGCTCCTGATCGCGACGACCGACCTACTTGTCGACGGCCGTCATTTCCGTCGGGACTGGTCTGACCCGATCGACGTAGGGCACCGAGCCGCAGCCGCCAATCTCGCAGACATCGCAGCGATGGGTGGCGTGCCCACGGGCCTGCTCGTCGGGCTGGCAGTGCCGGGCGAGCTCCCCCTCACCTGGATCGACGGGCTGTACGAGGGGCTGATGCAGGAGTGCCGTCCGTTCGAGGCGGCGGTCGTGGGCGGGGACATCGTGGACAGCCCGACCCTGGTAATCGCGGTGACCGCGCTCGGCGACATGAACGGGCTCTCACCAGTGATCCGGGGCGGTGCACGCCCGGGGGATCGGGTCGCGCTGGCCGGCCGACTGGGGTACGCCGCGGCGGGGTTGGCCGTGTTGGGACGCGGATTCCGGTCACCGCGGTCGGTCGTGGCTGCCTATCGACGCCCTGAGGTTCCCTACGCTGCCGGGCCCCTGGCGGCCACCCTCGGTGCTACCGCGATGTGCGACGTCAGCGACGGCCTGCTCCGCGATGCCGGAACGTTGGCCGAAGCCAGCGGGGTTCGCGTGGTCCTTGACGTCACCGCGTTTCCCGTGCCGGATGTGCTGCGCGATGTCGGCGCTGCGATGAACACCGATCCACTGAACTGGATCCTGACCGGCGGAGAAGACCATGCCCTGCTCGCCTGCTTTCCCGCGCAGCTGGACATGCCTGAGCCGTGGCGAGCCGTCGGTTGGGTAGCAGAGGGAGGCGGGGTCATCGTCGCCGGATTGCCCGACGAGGGGCGAGAACTGGCAGGCTCAGGGTTCGCCCACTGGGGGTGAGGTCTCGGCGCGGGTGTCAGCGGATGAGGGGAAGAGCCAGATGACCGTCGTCACGCTCTCCGCGACGTTCGGGGCCGGTGGCAGCGAGATCGGGCCCGCGGTTGCCGATGCGCTCGGGTTGCCCTTCGTTGATCGCGCCATTCCGATGCGAGTGGCCGAAAAGCTCGGCGTCTCCGTCGCCGATGCACAGGCCAAGGACGAAACGATCAGCACCGGCCTGACGCGGCTGATCTCGTCGATGGCCCTGGTGCCAGACCTCGCTGCGGGCGCGGGCCCGATCGGGTACAACCCCGTTCCCGACGAGCGGATCTTCCGCGAGCAGACGGAGAAGGTTCTGCACGAGATCGCCGCCGGGGTGGGCGGGGTGATTCTTGGTAGGGCGGGGGCGCTCGTGCTTGCCGGCGTGCCTGGCGCCCTGCACGTCCGCTTGGACGCTCCGGTCGAGGCTCGCCTCGAGCACATTCAGCGCGAACACGGCTTGCCCCGGGCCAAGGCCGAACAGCTCATCCGGGACAACGACTCAGCCCGCGAGGCCTATGTACGGCACTTCTATCGATGCAAGATGACCGACGCTCGCCACTTCCACCTGATCATCGACTCGGTCCGGCTGCCGGCGAAGACGGTGACCGCCATGATCGTCGACGCGGCGCGCGCGCTCGGGCGCGGCGGAGCGCGGGAGGGCTAGCCCCGGACGACCTTGCCGGCCTTGATGCAGGACGTGCACACGTTCAGCCGCTTGCGCGAACTCGGTCCGATCTTTGCCCGCACGGTCTGGATGTTGGGGTTCCACCGACGTGAGGTACGCCGGTGCGAGTGGGAGACCGACATCCCGAAGCCGGGGCCTTTGCCACAGACGTCGCAGACCGCAGCCACGGATGATCACTCCTCGAGATGGAAGGCACCTACGGCTGACCGGTTCAGGACACGGCAGCCTGCTCAAGGATAACCGAGAGGGCGGCGATCGAGCCACACGGGGCCAGGGGCTCAGTGGCCGGGCGGAGCCTGCCCCGCGCGTTGGCTGGGGTCAGTCGGCTCGTCACCGCCTCTGATTAGGCTCGCCACGCCATGCTGCACATGGCGGTCGGGGCAGTGAGGTATGGCGCGCCTGAGGAGGTGGAGGCACTGGAAGTGATTGACGCTGCTGCAGTCCGCCGCTGGGCCCGTACGGCATGCGCGGCCCTTGATGCCTGCGCCGCGGAGATCGACGCGCTCAACGTGTTCCCGGTGCCCGACGGTGACACCGGCACGAATTTGCACCTGACCCTGCAATCGGCGGTCGGGCATCTCAGCAGCGGCGATCAGGAGGCCGGACTGAGGGCCACCTTGGATCGGCTTGCTCGGGGGGCACTGCTGGGCGCGCGCGGAAACTCAGGGGTGATCGTGTCGCAACTGGTACGGGGCCTCGCCGACCGCCTCGGCGGGGACGGCCCTGCGGATGGTCCCAACCTCGCTGCTGCCCTGTCCCATGCTGCTGACCTGGCCTACGCGGCGGTCGCCGTGCCCGTAGAGGGCACGATCCTGACCGTGGCCCGGGCGGCCGCGGACGCGGCAGCCGCGCAGGCCGCCGGGGCTGTCGCGGGACTCGACGACGTCGCTCGGGCCGCCTCCGTCGGCGCCGCTCAGGCCCTGGACCGCACACCCTCCCAGTTGGCGGTGTTGGCGCGAGCCGGAGTCGTGGACGCGGGGGGGAAGGGGCTGTGCGTCCTGTTGGATGCGCTGCTGGCCACGATCACCGGCCAGGACCTGCGCACGCCCGGGTCTTCGGATGCCAGCACAGAAAACCTCCAGGTGCCCGACACCTCACGACTCGCTGCCGCCCAGGCTGGGGAGGCCGGGGGATCGCGCTACGAGGTCCAATTCCTCTTGGACGAGGCTGAGGAGGCGGGGGTCGAGATCCTGCGGAGTGAACTAGCTGCGCTCGGGGACTCGTTGGTGATCGTGGGCGACGGGGCCGGCGCGACGCAGTCGCCGCTGTGGAAGGTCCACGTGCACGTCGACGATGTTGGTGCGGCGATCGAAGCCGGAGTCCGGGCGGGCCGGCCGCATGCGATCTCGGTGACCCACTTCGCCAGTCAGTTCTCTGCTGCTGCAGCCGATTGCCACGTCGGGCCTCGGGCGGCCGGTCCGGCGAATCGCTCGTGGTCCGGGCGCGCCCTGGTCGCAGTTGCCCCAGGCGCGGGGCTGGCCGGATTATTCGCCGGCGAGGGGGTCGAGGTGGTCGAGGTGGTCAACGGCGCAGCGGCCAGCGAGCCATCGGTCAACGACGTTCTGAGCGCCATTCGCCGAACTGGCGCGGCCGAAGTCGTCGTGCTGCCCAACCACCCGACGATGACCACGATCGCCGACGCAGCCGCGCAGCAGGCACGAGCCGGCGGCCAGGACGTAGCCGTGGTCCCGACGAAGTCCCCGGTGCAAGGCCTGGCAGCGATCGCGGTCGCTGATCCGACCAGGCGCTTCCCTGACGTCGTGATCGCGCTAGCCGAGGCAGCCGCGGCAACCCGGTGGGCCGAGATCAGCGTCGCCTCGGGGGAGGCGATGACCTCGGCTGGGCGATGTGCGGCTGGTGATGTCCTGGGCTTGGCCGAAGGTGATGTTGTGCTCATCGGCGACGACCAGGTCCAAGTCACCTGTGATCTGCTGGACCGGCTGCTCTCGGCCGGCGGCGAACTCGTGACCCTGGTGCTCGGCGCCGACGCGGTGGACGGGTTTCTGGACCGGGTCAGGGCACACCTTCGGCGAGCCCATCCCGGCATCGACGTCATGGACTACCGAGGTGACCAGCCAGACCGTCCGGTTCTCATCGGCGTGGAGTGACGTTCCATGGTGACCAGGGACAGTTCGCTGCGTGGCCTGCTCGGCGGCAAGGCCGCCACCGTGCTGGCCGCGGAACTCGCGCTCCACACTGTCGATGACCTGCTGGGTCACTACCCGCGGCGGTATGCCGAACGTGGCGAGCTGACCGACCTGGCCGAACTCCGGGTCGGCGACGAGGTCACCATCGTGGCTCGGGTGCGCTCGGTGAACCAACGGCGGATGCGCCACAAGCGAGGCACGATCACCGATGTCGTGGTGGGCGACGGCAAGCGCTTCCTGTCACTGGTGTTCTTCAACCAGTCCTGGCGGGCCAAGCAGTTGACCGTCGGCGTCAGCGGCCTGTTCGCCGGCAAGATCGGGATCCGCGGCAACCAGCTCCAGCTGACGCACCCGGAGTGCGAGATTTTCGGTGCTGCAGCTCAGCGCCTGGATGCCGGGAGCGAGCCAGAGGCATTGGTCGCCGACATCGAGCGCGCGATGACCTATGCCTCACGATTGATCCCCGTCTATCCGGCGAGTCGCAACATGCCGTCCTGGACGATCGCGCGTTGCGTCCGCCTGGTCCTCGACGCTGTCGACGGTGTGGCGGACGCTGTCGACGGTGTGGCGGACCCCTTGCCGGAGGCGTTACGCGAGCGTCGCGGATTGATCGGGCTGACGGAGGCCTGGCGCAAGATCCATCAGCCGGAATCGCTGGCCGAGGTCGAACTCGCGCGGCTAAGACTGAAATGGGACGAGGCCCTGACCGTCCAAGTGACCCTGGCGCAGCGCCGAGTCGCCCAGGCGGTCAACCCGGCCTACCCACGTCCGATCCGCGACGGCGGCCTGCTTGACGCGTTTGATGCCCGCCTGCCCTTCGTCCTGACGGCAGGACAGCGCGTGGTGGGGGCTGAGATCAGTCACGAACTCGGCGGGCACAAGCCGATGAACAGGCTGTTGCAGGGTGAGGTGGGATCCGGAAAGACGGTGGTCGCACTACGTGCGATGCTCCAGGTGATCGACGCCGGCGCCCAAGCCGCTTTCCTGGCACCGACCGAAGTGCTCGCCGCGCAACATCTACGGACGCTGCGGGATCTGCTCGGGCCGTTGGGAAGCGCGGGGGAGTTCGGTGCCGACGAACATGCCACCCGGGTCACGCTGCTGACCGGATCCCTTTCGGCAAAGGCGCGTCGGGCAGCCCTGGCCGAGGCCGCCGGTGGGGGAGCGGGCATCGTGGTCGGGACCCATGCCATGCTCGAGGAGGTCGTGCAGTTCGCCGAACTGGGTCTCGTGGTGATCGACGAGCAGCACCGCTTCGGGGTCGAGCAGCGGGATGTGTTGCGCGCAAAGTCTGCCGCGCCCCCGCACGTACTGGTCCTCACCGCGACACCGATCCCACGTACTGTCGCGATGACGGTCTACGGCGACCTTGAGACGACCACGCTGACGGAAGTGCCCGCCGGCCGGGCCGCGGTTAGCACAAGCGTGGTGCCGATGCGGGAGAAACCGGGCTGGCTTGATCGGGCTTGGGCACGGATCGTCGAGGAGTCCCGCACCGGCGGGCGCGCTTTCATCGTCTGCCCTCGGATTGGCGATGACGGTCCGGCCGACACCGGCCGGTCCGGGATGATCGACGACGGAGACCTTTCCGGAGACCCTCCACCGGACGATCTGCCGCGGGAGGACGAGCCGGAGTCCGCCAAGCGAGCGCCGCTTGCGGTGCTCGAGGTGGCCGACATGTTGCGTCAGGGACCGCTCGCTGGCCTGCGGCTGGCGATCTTGCACGGTCGGCTTCCGGCCGAGCAGAAGGACGCCACGATGCAGGCCTTCGCCCGAGGGGAGGTCGACGCGATGGTGACCACGACCGTGATCGAGGTCGGCGTCGACGTACCGGAGGCATCTGTCATGGCCATCCTGGATGCGGATCGGTTCGGCGTGAGCCAACTGCATCAACTGAGGGGACGGATCGGGCGCGGCTCTCGGCCCGGGGTCTGTCTGCTCGTCACCGAAACCCCTGGCGACAGCGCGGCCCGCGCCCGCCTCGATGCAGTGGCCGCGACGCGGGACGGGTTCGAGTTGGCGAGGGTCGACCTCGCTGCGCGCCGGGAGGGCAACATCCTCGGTGCAGCGCAGTCCGGCCGGCGGTCCGGCCTCCGGTTGTTGTCCCTGCTCAGCGACGAAGAGATCATCACCCAGGCGCGTGAGGAGGCGACCTTTCTGGTCGCGTTGGATCCCGATCTGGTCGAACACCCAGCCCTGGCCGTCCAGGTGGCCCGGCTGTCCGAGGACGAACGCGCCGATTACCTCGACATGGCATGACCCGCATCATCGCCGGAACCGCCCGCGGTCGTCGGCTCGCAGTACCTCATGGCGAGTCGACCCGACCCACCTCGGACCGGGCGCGCGAGGCGTTGTTCTCCACGCTGAGCAACCTCACATCGTTAGCGCACAGCAGTGTCCTGGATCTCTACGCCGGGTCCGGCGCGCTCGGGCTGGAAGCATTGTCCCGAGGTGCCGCACATGCCCTGCTGGTGGAGGCCGACCGCCGCGCTGCGGACACGCTTCGGTCCAACATCGACGCGGTCGGTCTGGAGGGTGCGGTAGCGGTGGTCAGCCCGGTTCAGCGGGTGGTGTCAACCGATCCTGGGCAGGTTCCCGGCGCGGCCGGTCCGTACGACATCGTCTTGGCCGACCCCCCGTATCGCCTCCCCGATCATGAACTCAGCGCTGTTCTCGTCGAGCTGGAGCGCCGTGGCTGGCTGGCTCCGCAGGCGGTCCTCATGGTCGAACGCTCCTCGCGCACCGAACCTTGGGTGTGGCCGACACCTCTGCAGCCGATCCGCGATCGCCGCTATGGAGAGGCCTTGCTTTGGTACGGTCGCGCCCCGTGAGAGCTGCCTGTCGATGTTGAGAAAAGCCGTCTGTCCTGGCTCTTTCGATCCGATCACCAACGGCCATCTGGACATCATCGAACGGGCCAGCCAGCTCTACGACGAGTTGGTGGTCGCGGTTCTGGTCAATCCGGAGAAGGCCGGGAAGTTCGACGTCGACACTCGGATGATGATGATCAAAGAGTCGACGGCGCATCTGCCCGGCGTCACGG
The DNA here is from genome assembly GCA_030860025.1 of Actinomycetota bacterium. GTDB lineage: Bacteria > Actinomycetota > Actinomycetes > Mycobacteriales > Geodermatophilaceae > JACCQS01. The sequence continues at coordinate 14,170 of JALZIX010000010.1, read as the reverse complement.
TCGACTCATTCCACGGGTTGCTGGTGGATTATTGCAGCGAGCACGGCATCGAGGTGATCGTCAAGGGGCTCCGGGCGATCAGTGACTTCGAGTACGAGGTGCAGATGGCGCAGATGAACCGCGGGCTGAGTGGGATCGAGACAGTTTTCCTGCCCACCGGGCCCGAGCACGGGCACCTCTCCTCGAGTCTGATCAAGGCTGTAGCCCATTTCGGCGGGGACGTCTCGCAACTGGTGCCGGCACCAGTGCTCGAGCGGCTGGCTAACCGCGGAAAGGATTAGCCGATGTATCGCATCTACGACACGTTGGACGAGATCGTCGCGATGATCGAGCAGGCCCGTGGCGTCCCCATGTCCACCTCGGCCATGGTGCCCAGGGATCAGATTCTCGATCTGCTCGACGAGTTGCGCGAACGGCTGCCTGACGAGGTCACCCAGGCCAAGGCGGTCTTGGACCAGCGCGGCGACCTGCTGGATGCCGCGCAGCTCGAGTCCGACCGGATAGCACTTCGGGCAACTCAAGAGGCCGAAGCGACCACGAGTCGCGTGCGGGCCGAGGCCGAGCAGGTACGGGCGATGGCCAAGCAGCGCCAGGAAGAGCTCCTCGCCACCGGCCAACGCGAATACGACCGTCTCGTCAACGAGGGCACGCTGATCCGAGTTGAACTCATCGCCCAAGGACAGCAAGAACACGACGAACTCGTCGCCCGCGGCCGCAGTGAACACGACCGGCTGGTCAGCGACAGCGACGTCTACCGTGACGCGGTCGCCCGGGCCGACGAGCTGGGCGCGGCCACAGCCGCCGAAGCCGAGGCCATGCGCCGGGAGGTCGACACCTACGTCGATGCGAAGCTGGGCGAATTCGAGGTGACCCTGACTCATCTGCTCCGCTCGGTGGAACACGGCAGGGCCAACGTCGGCCGGAGCATGCCACCTACCACCCGGCAGTGAGTAGCACCAGCGTCGTCGCCATCGTGGTGACGTGGAATCGCGCCGAACTGCTCGCTCGATCGCTGGCCGCGATCCTGGGGCAGACCCGGCCGCCGGATCGGATCGTCGTCGTGGACAACGCCTCCACCGACGAAACGGCCACCATGCTGGCCAACAAGTTCACCGATCAGGTCTCGGTGCTGACGCTCGCCCACAACCTCGGGGGAGCCGGCGGTTTCGCTGCCGGGATCGTCTGGGCGCTCGAGCACAACCCGGACGCCGTCTGGCTCATGGACGACGACACGGTGCCCGACCCGACCGCATTGGAAGCCCTGCTCGATGTCCGGGAGAACTATCCCGGTCCGGCGCCGGCAATCGTGGCCAGCCGGGTCATGTGGACCGACGGCCGGGATCACCCGATGAACACCCCGCGGGCCAAACCCGGAGCCAGTCGGGTCGAGCGCGCGGCAGCTCGATCGGTAGGCGCTACCGCGATCCGGTCGGCGTCCTTCGTCTCGATCCTGTGTTCGGCAGAGGTCGTGCGCGAGCGTGGCCTCCCCGAGGTCGACTATTTCCTGTGGAACGACGACTTCGAGTTCACCACCCGCTTGCTGCGCGGACGGCGCGGCCTGCTGTATCCATCCAGTGTGGTGCGCCATCACACCAAGTCCTTCGGTGACACCGAAGCCGATCCCGGTGACCGGTTCTTCTTCGAGGTCCGCAACAAGATCTGGATGTTCACCCGCGGTACCGGGCTCAATCCTGTCGAGCGCGTCCTCTACGGCGGATCGACCCTGCGGCGTTGGTTCCGGACGGTCGTCGGCTCGACCGATCGACGACGGCTGTTGCGGGCCGCCCGCCGAGGCCTGCTCGCGGGAATTCGGGCTGGCCCACGTCCCGCGGGAGAGTTACTGGCCGAGGTACTCCCACTGCGCCCATCGGGGTCGAGCACGGGGGGGCGGGGAGAACCGTTCTCGTTACTGATGGCGATCTACGCGGGCGATAGACCCGAGTTCTTCGCGCAGGCCTTCACCAGCACTGTGCACAACCAGACCAGGCGTCCAGACGAGGTGGTCGTCGTCCAGGACGGACCGATCCCGGCCGAGCTGGCGAGGTGCGTTGCAGAACTCACCGCAGCCTCGCCCGTACCCGTGGTCCATGTCGTGCTTCAGGACAACCTCGGTCTGGGGCCCGCGCTGGTCGCCGGCCTGGCTGAGTGCACGTATGACGTGGTGGCTCGGATGGATGCCGACGATGTCAGCGAACCGACCCGCTTCGCGGCCCAGCTTCCGCTGCTGGAGGCCGGAGCTGACATCGTGGGCACCGGCCTACGCGAGTTCCTGCATGATCCCGGCGACCCGGCCGACATGCTCGGGACACGTACTCCGCCGACCGATCCCCGGCAGATCTCGCGGGCAGCCCGCTTCCACGATCCGTTCAACCATCCGTCGGTGGTCTATCGGCGACGCGCAGTGCACGCAGCGGGGGGGTATCAGGATCTGCCGATGATGGAGGACTACCTGCTCTTCGCGCGGATGCTGGCCGCGGGCGCGCGGCCAGCGAATCTGGCGGAGCCTCTGGTGAACTACCGGGTGGGGGCCGGTGCCTACGCCCGCCGTGGTGGCTGGCGGATGTTGGTTTCGGAGCTGGCTCTCCAGCGGCGGCTGCGCCGCCTCGGCTTCACGACCCCCCTGCAATACGGGCGCAACCTCGTCGTGCGAGGCGGTTACCGACTGGTGCCGGAGTCGCTGCGTCGGCTGGCCTACCGCGCGCTCATCGCCAACCGGCAGAAGTGACCGGGGTCGGGTCGATCCAACCCCCCGGTCACGGCGGCCGCCGCAGCGGCCGGGGGCGGTCGGGTATCCTCGTTGATGGTCCGATCCGATCTCGGCCACCCCCTGTTATGACAAAGACCATGGTTCACCACGCGCGCAACCAGCCGCGCCGCCCATTCGTCGTGGATATCCGCGAGTTGGGCCGCCGTCCTGGGTCGCTGCTACCGGTGCGCCGAACGGTCCGGACACCGCAGGGAGTTGGTCTGGATGTGATCGGTGTCCAGGCTGGGGACGAGTTGACCCTCGACCTACGGATGGAATCCGTGGTCGAAGGTGTGCTCGTCTCCGGGACGGTGTCCGGCTCGGTGGTCGGGGAGTGCTCACGCTGCCTCGATCCGATCCAGGACATCGTCGAGGTCGAGGTCGTGGAACTGTTCGCCTATCCGGACAGCGCCACCTCGGAGACCACCTATGAGGACGAGGTCAGTCGGCTGACCGGGGACACGATCGATCTCGAACCGCTGGTTCGAGACGGTGTGGTCCTGGCGCTGCCGATCGCCCCACTGTGCCGTGCGGATTGCACAGGGTTGTGCGTGGACTGCGGGCAACGGTGGGATGACCTGCCACCGGAGCATTCACACGCCGCCATCGACCCCCGGTGGGCGGCGCTGGCAGAGTACGCATCCAGCACCGACAGCGAAGCCGACATACCAGAGACTCAGGAGAGTTGATCCGTGGCCGTTCCCAAGCGCCGCCAATCACGCAGCAACACGCACTCGCGCCGGGCGAACTGGAAGGCGACTGCTCCCACCCTGACCCCCTGCCCGAACAAGGCCTGTGGTCGGGTCAAGCCCCCGCACGAAGCCTGCCCACACTGTGGGCAGTACAAGGGCGTCGAGGTTCTGTCGGTCTAGCGGCGAGGCTGCCGGGGACGACGTCGCCGTGACCGATTCCGCGGTCGCCGGCCCGTCTGCGGGCGAAGACGCAGCCGAACAGGGACGCACGTCCTTGGTCGAGGCATTGGGTATCGGCATCGATGACGAGATTCTCACCCTCGCACTGACTCACCGCTCGTATGCCTACGAGAACGGCGGGCTTCCCACCAACGAGCGGTTGGAGTTCCTCGGGGACTCCGTCCTAGGGCTGATCATCACCGACACTCTCTACCGAGCCAATCCCGATCTCGCCGAAGGACAGCTGGCCAAGCTGCGTGCCTCTGTGGTCAACATGCGAGCACTGGCCGAACTCGCTCGTGGCATCGGGCCGCACGGCCTCGGCGCCGCCCTTCGGCTTGGTGCGGGAGAACGATCCAGTGGTGGAGCAGACAAGGACAGCATCCTCGCCGACGCATTCGAGGCCCTTCTGGGTGCCATCTACATCGATCAGGGGCTGCCCGCCGTCAGTGCCCTGGTGAGCCGGCTGTTCGCAGACGTGCTGGACGAAGCGGCCACCAAGGGAGCCGGTCTCGACTGGAAGACCAGCCTGCAGGAACTCACCGCCCGGCTCGGGCTGGGAAATGTCAGTTATCGAGTCGTGCACGAAGGCCCCGATCACGAGCGGACGTTCACCGCAGCCGTCGAACTCGGCGGTCAACGTTATGGAACGGGGAGCGGACGGAGCAAGAAGGACGCCGAGCAACACGCGGCCGAACAGGCCTGGCAGGAGCTCTCCGTCCTCCGCGGCACGGCGGACTAGTGCCTGAACTCCCCGAGGTGGAAGTGGTCCGCTCGGGCCTGGCCCGTTGGGTGGTGGGACGCGAGATCGACGAGGTGTCGGTCCGCCATCCCCGTGCGATCCGTCGGTATCCGGGCGGCCCGGCCCAGTTCGCGGCCGCACTGATCGGCCGGACGATCCAGGCCGCCCATCGGCGTGGGAAGTACCTTTGGCTGCCCTTGTCCGACGGACAGGTCCTGCTCGGTCACCTCGGGATGAGCGGCCAACTGCTCGTAGCGGAGTCGGCTGCCCCGCCCGGCCCGCACCTGCGCGTCGTCGTGGGCCTCAGAGACGGCGATCCGCAGGTGCGTTTCGTCGATCAGCGGACTTTCGGTGGACTCTGGGTGGAACCCGGTGGGCCGGCTCCGGACTACCTGCCAGCCAGCCTCGTCCACATCGCCCGCGATCCGCTCGATCCGCTGTTCGACGAGGCGATGTTCATCCGGCGCCTGCGGCGTCGCCGAACCGAGATCAAGCGCGCGCTGCTCGACCAAGGGCTGATCAGCGGGGTCGGCAACATCTACGCCGACGAAGCCCTCTGGCGAGTTGGGCTGCACGGTGGCCGGCCCACCGATCGCCTGTCCGTGGGCAAGATCAGCGAACTGGTTGCGGCCGTCCGTGAGGTGATGGTGCTTGCATTGGCCCAAGGAGGCACGAGCTTCGACTCCCTCTACGTCAACGTGAACGGCGAGAGCGGCTACTTCTCCCGATCGCTGAACGCCTATGGTCGCGCGGATCAGCCGTGTCCCCGGTGTGGGACACCGATGCGGCGCGAGGCGTTCATGAATCGATCGAGTTTCTCGTGTCCGCTCTGTCAACGGCGACCTCGGCGGCGCCCCACCCGTTGACCGGACGGTGCCGGAGTGTCACCCTAGAGACCTCTCAAGACATCGATCGCCCGCGAGCAACCCCGCGGGCCTGTCCACCTGCAAGTGGAGGATTCGTCCATGGCCAAGGCCCTCCTGGGTCACGTTGCCACCCCATCGTCGCTACTGCTCGAAGAGACCGTGATCTTGCGCTCCCGGATCAGGGCTCTCGAGGCCGAGCTGAATAGCTTGCGCCAGGAGCGCGACATGCTCTTGAGCGAGGGGCTTCGCCGGCTGGCCGATGAGGCTTCGGCACCGCCCGCGTCCGTTCCTGCTTGAACCGGCCCGTCTGGCTCAAGCCCACGCAAGCCTGATCCGGCGTGCCGGTGACTGACTGCGCAGACGTGCTCAGTTAGCCTCAGGACGGCCCTTCCCCGCGTCGCTTCGCCGTCGTGCAGGCCAGAGGCGCTCATTCCCGACCCGTTCTGGAGCCGCGTGCATCTGTCCAGTCTGACACTGAAGGGCTTCAAGTCCTTCGCGTCCTCGACGACTCTGCGGTTCGAGCCAGGCATGAATGCCGTTGTCGGCCCCAACGGCTCGGGCAAGTCCAACGTCGTCGATGCCATCTCCTGGGTACTGGGCGAACAGGGTGCCAAAAGCCTGCGCGGCGGCAAGATGGAAGACGTCATCTTCGCCGGAACCGCCGGGCGGCCACCCCTGGGTCGCGCCGAAGTGACGCTCACCATCGACAACACCGACGGTGCACTGCCGATCGAGTACGCCGAGGTCTCGATCACCCGGCGGATGTACCGCTCGGGCGAGAGCGAGTACGAGATCAACGGATCGTCGTGCCGGCTGCTCGACATCCAGGAACTGCTCTCCGACACAGGCATCGGCCGCGAGATGCACATCATCGTGGGGCAGGGTCAGCTCGATGCGGTGCTGTCCGCCCGCCCGGAGGACCGCCGCGGCTTCATCGAGGAAGCCGCGGGCGTGCTCAAGCATCGCAAGCGCAAAGAGAAGGCACTCCGCAAGCTCGACGCCATGCAGCTCAACCTCGACCGGGTCGGGGACCTGACCGAGGAGCTGCGTCGTCAGCTCAAGCCGCTCGGACGACAGGCGGAGGTGGCTCGTCGGGCTCAGTCGGTGCAAGCGGATCTGCGCGATGCCCGACTTCGGCTGTTGGCCGACGATCTGGTCATCCTGCGCGAGGCGCTGGACAAGGAGCTCGCCGACGAGGAGCTCATCCGCAGCCGACGCAGTGCCGTGGATGCCGAGCTGAAGACGGCGCTGGCTCGCGAAGCCGAGCTCGAGAGCGGTCTCGCCGAGCAGTCCCCAGCGCTCCTGCGCTCCCAGGAGGTCTGGTACCAGCTCTCGGCGCTCGGCGAGCGGCTACGCGGCACTCGCCAACTCGCTGCCCAGCGCTCGCGACATCTCGCCACGCCCCTTCCGCAACCACCGCCCGGGAGAGACCCGGAAGTCATCCAGGCAGAAGCCGCTGCCGTGGAAAGGGAGCGTTTCGAGCTCGATCGGCACCTCGTGAGCGAACAGGACCGCCTCACCTCTGCGCTGTCGACGCGCGCGGCGCTCGAAGCAGAGCTTCGCCAGACAGAGGACGAACTCGTCAAGGCTGCGCGCGCCCAGGCCGATCGCCGTGAAGGATTAGCCCGGCTGGCCGGAGATCTCCAGGCCCTCCGCAGCCGAGCGGGTGCCGCCGAGGACGAGATCAGCCGGTTGACCGCTGCGGTAGGGGATGCGCGCACCCGCGCGGAGCACGCGGCCGCTCAGTTCGCTGCCGTCGAGCACGAGATCGGGGAGCTCGGGACTTCCGAGCAGAACCTCGACGCCCGGCACGAGGCAGCGGTAGCCGCATACGAGGCAACCGCCAACGAAGTCGCCCGGCTTACCGACGCCGAGCGGGAGATAGAAAGGCAACTCGGCGCCTGGCGGGCTCGAGCGCAAGCGTTGGGCGAGAGCCTGCACCGCAAGGACGGCGTGGGCGCGCTGCTGGCTGCGCGGGAGCAGCTGCCCGGGATGCTCGGTTCACTGTCGGCGCTGCTGCGGGTCGAGCCCGGCTATGAGGTCGCGGTCGCGGCGGCGCTCGGACCGATCGCCGACGCCATCGCCGTACGGACACCGCGGGATGCAGCCGCTGCGCTGGCGTACCTGCGAACCCGAGATGCCGGTCGGTCCGGCGTTCTGGTGGGCGCGGGCGCGCGTGATCCGGGGCAGCTGGACTCCTGGCCCTCGCTTCCGGATGGCGCCCGATGGGTGCGCGACCTGGTCACCGGACCAGACGAACTGCACTCCGCGTTGGCGCGCGCGCTGGACCGGGTGGCTGCCGTTGCCGACATCGACACCGCGGTTCGGCTCGTCGATACACACCCTCGGCTGCGAGTCGTCACGGCCGGCGGGGATCTCCTAGGAAGCCATTGGTCGTTCGGCGGGTCGGTCAGCACGCCAAGCGCGATAGAGGTGCAGGCCGCACTCGAGGATGCGCAGCGCAGACACGCAGCCGCAGAGCAGCTCAGCAGCCAGTTGCAGGCGGATCTGGAAGCGGCCGGGGCGCTAGCGGCCAGACGCTCGGCCGCCGTTGAGAGCGCACTTGCCGCTTTGCATGAATCGGACGCCGCCCATTCCGCGGTGGCCGAGCAGCTCGGTGAGCTCGGCGCGGCCGCCCGGTCGGCGACCGCGGAGGCCACGCGGCTCGAACAAGCGCGGGCCGCAGCCGAGCTTGCCCGAGACGCCGACCTAGCCGGACTGGCGGAGTTGGAGCGGCGTTGGCAGGCGACTCAAGGTGCGCCGGCCACCGACGAGCCCTCCACGGCGCAGCGGGATGAGTTGCAGCGCGCAGTGGCCCAGGCGCGTCAGGAGGAGATGGAGTTGCGGTTGGCCGTACGTACCACCGAGGAGCGCGCGCGAGCGCTCGGGACGCGTGCGGAGTCGTTGTACCGGGCCGCCGAACAGGAACGTGCCAGCCGAAGCCGCCAGGAGGCCGCGGTGGCTGCTCGGCAGCGCGGAGCCGCGATTGCCGAGGCAGTGTGCATCGCCGCCGAGCAGACCCTCGCTCATGTCAATGCCTCCTTGGAGCGGGCGGCGGCTGAGCGCGACGATTGGTCGAGGCAGAAGGTCAACGGCGAGGGCGAACTGCTCGGTGTACGGGCTCGGCTGCGCGAACTAGCGGCCGACCTCGACCGGCTCACTGACGAGGTGCACCGGGACGAGGTCGCCAGGGCCGAGCAGCGCCTGCGGATAGAGGCCCTCGAAGATCGGGCCGCCCAGGAGTACGGCGCCGACGTGGACATCCTGATCAGTGAGTACTCGCCCAGTGCGATGGTCCCGCCTGCACTGGCTGACGTCGCCGCCGCGGCGGCCGAGGGACTCGAGCCGCCGGAGCCCAAGCCGTACGACCGGCAGAGCCAAGAACGCCGAGCATCGCGGGCCGAACGTGATCTGGCGTTGCTGGGGAAGGTGAATCCCCTCGCGCTGGAGGAGTTCGCCGCGCTGGAAGAGCGACATGCGTTCCTGGCCGCTCAGCTCGAGGATCTCAAGCACACGAAGCGCGATCTTCTCGCGGTCGTGCGCGAGGTCGACAGCCGGATACTCGCCGTCTTCGCCGACGCCTTCGCCGATGTGGCCCGGGAGTTCGCAGCTGTCTTCGCGACGCTGTTCCCAGGAGGTGAGGGGAGGCTCATCCTCACCGATCCCGACGACCTCCACACGACCGGCGTCGAGGTCGAGGCCCGCCCGCCGGGCAAGAAGGTCAAGCGGCTCTCTCTGCTGTCCGGTGGTGAGCGATCGCTGACTGCCGTTGCGCTGCTCGTGGCGATCTTCCGGGCTCGGCCCTCACCGTTCTATGTCCTCGATGAGATCGAGGCCGCCCTGGACGATGTGAACCTGCGTCGGTTGCTCCGGCTGATCGAGTCACTGCGTGGCTCCAGCCAGTTGATCGTCATCACCCATCAGAAGCAGACGATGGAGATCGCCGACACCCTCTACGGCATGAGCATGCGCGGCGACGGCATCACGAACGTGATCAGCCAGCGCATTCGTGAACTGACCTCCGTCTGATGCGGGGACTTTTTACGTGAAATGTCCGGTCAGAGGGCCGTCTGAGGGCACTTTTCACGTGAAAAGTGCGGTTAGGACGTTCAGATGAGCAGGTCGACGATCAGCGGTAGGTGATCGGAGGCGTCGGTGGGCACCACCTGGGCCGATGAGGCGATCACGCCCGACGAGCACAGGACGTGGTCCAAGCGCTTGTTCGGGCGGTGCGCCGGATGCGTGCAACCGTCGCCGTGACCGCATTCGGTCCAGGCATCGCGCAGATCGGCGAGCGGGGCCAGCTCAGCGGCGTCGTTGTCGGCGTTGAAGTCACCGACAATCACGGCAGGCCCCATTTCGTCGCTGACCAGGGCGCGTAGTGCTCGGGCTTGGGTCGCACGGTCGACGGCACTCTCATAGCTCAGATGAGTGTTGATCACCCAGAGAGCGCCCCCAACCAGCTCGATGAGCACGCGCTGGGCGCTGCGCGGCTCGTTATCGGGACTGACCGGGAGAGGGTGCAGTTCGTGGCTCAGGATCGGTAGGTGGGACAGAATCGTGTTCCCGTACTCCCTCGGTGTGCCACCGGCCGGCGAGCGGGTCACGCTCGCGCCGAACACCACTTGCATGTCCAGCGCCCGGGACAGTTCAAGGGCCTGGTCGATGTTGTCGCTGCGATCGCCGAAATGCCGATCAACCTCCTGCAGGCACACGACGTGTGCGGCCAGCCGGTTGATCAGCGAAGCCGTACGGGCGAGGTTCACTTTCCGATCGCGGCCCCGTCCGTGCGCGATGTTGAACGCCGCCAGCCTTACGCCGATGGTCACGAACTGAGAATCTGCCAGATCGCCACGAGACCCACGACGACGATGAGTCCGCGTAGGATGACCGAAGGCAGCTGGCGCCCCACCCCCGCCCCGATGAAGCCGCCGGCCAAGGAACCTGCCGCGATCAGTCCGACGACGGCCCACTCGATTCGCCCGAAGGCCAGAATCGAGAAGGTCACAGCTGCCACGGAATTGACGATCAGGGAAAGCACGTTCTTGAGGGCATTGAGCCGCTGCAGCGGCTCGGGCAAGAGGATCCCGAGCAGTCCGATCAGTAAGATCCCTTGTGCTGCACCGAAATAGCCGCCGTACACCCCGGCGGCGTACGTACCGACCGCCACCAGCAGGCCATGCCCACGACCCGGTTCGCCGGTGCCAGCCCGATCTCGACGCTCCTGCAGAGTGCGCTGCATCCAGGGCTGGATGACGACCAGCACCAAAGAAATGCCGAGCAGGACCGGCACGATTGTCGTGAAAGCCGCCGCCGGCAGCACGAGCAGCAGCGTGGCACCGGTGACCGAACCGAGCAGCGACATCGGGCCCAATCGCATGATCCGGCCGCGTTGGCCGCGGAGCTCCTCGCGGTAGCCGAAGCTGCCGGAGATCCCGCCCGGCACGAGCCCGATGTTGTTGGAGATGTTCGCCGTAACGGGCGGGTATCCGAAGGCCAGCAGTGTGGGGAACGTGATCAGGGTGCCGGATCCCACCAGGGTGTTGATCGTGCCCGCGGCTACGCCGGCGCCGAAGATCGCCAGCGCCTGGAGCCAATCCACTGCCGGGACGCTACCCATCCAGCGCTCGACACTCGCACGGGCATGCCGCTCGGTGCGGTCCCTTTGACAGACTCGGACGGTGGACACCGTCGTCATCGGCATCGTCGTGCTCGTCGTGGTACTCCTTGCCTTGGCTGGCTTCTTGGTCAGCCGTGGCCAGCGGACCACCCGCCTCGAAGATGCGGTCGAACTGCCCACCCGAGCGGGGCGGGATTCGGCGACAGCGACGCTGGATGGCCCACCGGCGGAAGTGGACACCAGAGCCCCTGACACGGCCACCGTGCCCGTGGAGATCCCCGAGCCCCCGGCCGGCCGGATGGTTCGACTGCGGGCCAGGCTGGCGCGCTCACAGTCCTCGCTGGGTCGGGGGCTGCTCTCGGTTCTGTCCCGCGAGCGGCTCACCGAAGCGGACTGGGAGGAAATCGAGGCGACCATGCTCGGTGCTGACGTCGGGGTGACGGCGACCACCGAGATCGTGGACCGGCTGCGCACCCAGACCCGGGTCATCGGGGCCGCGTCGCCCGTTGAGCTGCGCGCTTTGCTCAGCGCCGAACTGGTCAGGGCACTGGATCCAGATGCGGACCGCGCGCTGCACCTCAGTTCGACTGACGGGACGTCAACGCAGGGGCGACCAGCGGTCGTTCTCGTCGTCGGCGTGAACGGGGCCGGCAAGACGACTACGTGCGGAAAGATCGCCCGCCTCCTGATCGGGGACGGTCAGACGGTTCTCCTGGGGGCAGCGGATACCTTCCGAGCGGCGGCGGCTGAACAGCTGACCACCTGGGGCCGGCGCGTTGGCGTCGACACCGTGCGCGGCCCGGAAGGCAGCGATCCTGCCTCGGTCGCCTTCGAGGCGGTCAAGCAGGGCGCCGAAGCCGGAGTCGAGGTGGTCGTCGTCGACACCGCCGGACGCCTGCACACCAAGGCCGGACTCATGGACGAACTCGGCAAGGTCAAGCGCGTCCTGGAAAAGCGTGGGCCGGTGGCCGAGACGCTTCTGGTCCTCGACGCAACGACTGGACAGAACGGCGTTGTGCAGGCGCGCGTGTTCACCGAGGTGGTGGACATCTCCGGCATCGTCCTGACCAAGCTGGACGGTACGGCCAAGGGCGGCATCGTGATCGCCGTGCAGCGCGAACTCGGGATCCCGGTCAAGCTGATCGGCCTCGGTGAGGGTCCTGACGACTTGGCCCCGTTCGACCCGCACACGTTCACCGACGCACTGCTGACATGACCTGGCTCAACGGCTCCCCGGCCGACCGCCCGCGGTGCTCCGGTGGACGGCACGGTGCTCGCCGAGGTGCAGATCGCGACCTTTGAGGCGTCAGGTCAGCCGGCCGGTGAAGACGGTTCGGAGCCTTGGCTTTCCGTCTTCACCGGCCTCGGCTTTCTCGAAGCGCAACTCCGCCCGGTCACCGTCGAGGACGAGCACGGCCAGTTCGTTGCCGAAGAACGGCCCGGACCGCTTGGTCCAGCGCAGCCGGGTCCTGCCTACCCCCGCCAGCCGGCGCAAGGCCGCGGTGAGCACCATCGCCGGCCGGCTCCAGCCGATCTTGAACGCCTGCACCATGGGGTGGGGCACTGCGTTGTGGACCGGTGAGCACGTCAGCTGGTAGATCCGGCTGGTGATGTCGGTAGGGCTAACCACCTCGGCGACGTAGGCGTGATGCACGTCTCCGGAAAGCACCAACACCGACCTCGGCGCCTTGCCGTGTTCTCCGCGGCCCAGCGCTTCCAGCGCCGCGCCCAACCGGTCGAAGGACTCGCGGAAGGCCGCCCAGTGCTCAAGATCGCCGGCCTGGCGGAACTTTTCGGCCCAGCGGCCCATTCGACGGCCGTGGAATCGGCTGACCAGCGCGGCATTCCAGCCCTCGAGATCGTGAATGGCCGGCGGCATCAGCCAAGGCAGAGAGCTACCCACGAGCACATGCTCCATGTCGTCGTTCCCGGCCTCGCTGAGCATCTGTTCGAGCCAGCTGAACTCCTCGTCGTCGAGCATCGCTCGCCGGCCTTCCTCCAGCGACCTGGCGGCCCGGGAGTCGATCATGAAGAGTCGAACGGTGTGCCATTTCCGGCGGTAGCTCCAGCGAATCGAGGTCGGGTTCCGGTCGGCCTCCAACGCCAACTCCCGCAGGGCGTCGTACCCGTCCTGGGCTGCGGTGATCTGCTCGAACTTGGGATCGGCGCGCAGCTCATCGGGCGACAGATTGCCGATGTGCTGGTAGACCCAGTAGCTGCCCAGCGCCCCGATGGCGCGCTCAGGCCACCAGTCGTATGCCGTGACCGTTTCGCGCCAGGCAGCAGACGTGTTCCAGTCGTCGATGACGTCGTGGTCGTCGAAGATCATCGACGAGGGGATCGTGGAGAGCAGCCAGCGGATGTCGGGATCGGTCCAGGACTGGCGGTAGATGTAGGTGAACTCCTCGAAGTCGGCAAGTTGGTCGTACGGCGCCTTGCTCAGGTCACGCCGTGAGGCGAGGTAGCGCTTGGTGACTTCGGCGGTTTCGTCGGCATAGACCTGATCGCCGAGCAGGACCAGTGCGTCCGGCCACTGCTCTTCGGGGAGCGCAGCGATCGTCGACGAATAGGTATCCAGCGCATCCGGCGGGAACTCCTCGTCGTCGTCACCGGTGATCACCAACGGTGTGGCATAGCGACAGGATCCGAACGCGACGGTGAACGCGCCGTCGCCTCCGGGGGTCCGAATCCGGCTCGCCGGACGGACGGAGTCGGCGAGGGGCCAGACCAGCGCGTCGTCCAGTCGTACCTGGTACGGCGTGACGCTGCCCGGTTCAAGGCCTTCGATGATGATTAGGGCGAAGTGGTGTCCGCGGATGTGGAACGTCGTGGCCTGACCGAGCCGGCGCCCGCCACCGTCGCCGGTCGCCGTGATGCTGACCAGGCACGCGGAATCGGCCTCCACGAAGATCGTGGCGGAGATTTTGTCGACATGGCGCAGCAGAGGTCCGAGCACGAGAGATGGCATTGAGTCATGCCTAGCGCGCTTCGGCCGTGCTGCCAACCCCGCGGGAGCTACTGCGCACTCAGCTTGCTTGTCGAGCCCCACCGTTCCTCGATCCTTCCGAACCGCCAGATCGCGAGGGCGGCGAGCCAGGTGACCACGAAGATCCCCACAACGACGAACCCGACGAATTCGAGATCCAGTGAGCCGAGGTGGGCAATGGGTCCGGAGTCGATGCCCAGCTTCTCGACGAGCAGCCCCAACAGAACGAGTAAGCCGATCACGAGCGCGACGACGACGGACAGCACCGTGACCGTGAGGTTGTAGAACACCTTGCGGAT